>DRKH01000532.1 GCA_011051825.1 Desulfobulbus sp. | reverse complement strand
TCTCTGCACGACGCTAAAAAAACACAGGAAATGGGCGCCGAAAGACTCATTCGTGAAAAATATGTGGCATTTCTGACCATATTGGCGGAAAATTCCCATTCTCTCGAACTGATGACGGAGCTGGAAAAGAAGCTTCTTGAAAACCGCCTTATCAGTATTCCCTACCTGAAGAACATGGTGAAGAACCTGTCCAAAAGCGTTTTCAGTGTTGTCGACAACCTGGAACGTTTGTCCGGGGACGACTATACCGCCTTAAACGATACCTACGACACCATTGAGCGTGAAATCAGAGAGATACTTACAGGCAGCAAGATTCCATCCTACACCCCTGTGGTCATTCCCATGGATGATATCCACTGTGGCCATATCGACAAGGTCGGCAGCAAAATGGCCAACCTCGGTGAACTGCGCAATCACTATAATATCAAAGTGCCCGACGGATTTGCCCTGACGGCCTGCGCCTATACCCACTTTGCCGAATACAATGATCTTGCCAAAAAGATCGCCCGCATCCAGGCAGATCTCGACATCAGCAACAGCCAGCATTTCCTCCAGGCTGAAAAAGAAATAAAGGCCATTATTCGCGAGGCGGTCATTCCGCCTGAAATCGAGGATGCGGTCAACAAGATCAGCCGCGACCTGGAAAAAAAATACGGCCGGGCAATGTACTGGGCCGTGCGCAGCAGTGCTATCGGCGAAGACCAGGAAAACTCCTTTGCCGGCCAGTTCTCCAGCCTGCTGAACGTGCCTACCGATCAGATCCTGGACAAATTCAAGGAAGTGGTCGCGAGCAAGTACAATGCCCGCAACATGCTCTATCAACGGATGAAGGACATCCGGTCGGATGATGTCAACATGAGTGTCGGCGTCATTGAGATGGTGCGACCGACGGCCTCCGGTGTCATGTATACGGTCGAGCCCATGCGACCCGATTCCGGGGAACTTGTTGTTTCCGCCATCTGGGGCCTGGGCCAGCTGCTGGTGGAAGGTGTCACCTCTGCGGATATGTTTATTCTGAAACGAGAGCCCGGATTCCCTGTGATCAGAGAGGAGATTGCCCAGAAAGAGATGTGCCTGAGATGGCTGGAAGCCGGAGGGGTTCAGCATGAGATGACGGGTGAGGAGAAGTGCCGGAGGTCCTGCCTGACCCACGAACAGTTACAGCTTCTCGCCGAAGCCGGGCTCAAGATAGAGAAATCTTTCAAAGGGCCCCAGGATATTGAGTGGTGTTTTGACCAGGATGGAAATCTGGTGGTGGTCCAGACCCGTCCCCTCCATGTCCTGGACTATACCCGCCGCCGGGAGCTGAAGGCACCGGTGACCGCACCGGCTATTGCCGGGGACGGGCGCACGGTTGCCGGTGGTGTTGGAGCAGGCAAGGTGTGCAAGGTGACGGATATCCACCAGATATTCACCTTCCCCGAGGGCGGGGTCATGGTTCTGAAGAACTCCTCACCCCGCTTTATCGGCGCCCTGGCGAAAGCCGGGGCCGTGATCGTCGAAAAAGGAAATCGTACCGACCATATGTCTTCCGTGATTCGGGAACTCAACGTACCTTGTCTTGTGAAGATTCCCTCAATCTTTTCCACCCTGACCGATGGCCAGGAGATCACCGTTGACGCCACGGAAGGAATCATTTATGAGGGCCGGGTTACCGAACTGCTGGAGGCGGATGACACGGTGGTCAAGGACCCGTCCGTCGATGTAACCCAAACCGAGTCGCACTGGTTGCTCTCAAGAATGGCGGAATATATTTTTCCTCTGCATTTGACCGATCCGAGGGTAAGCGATTTCCGGGCGGATGGCTGTACGACCTGGCATGATATTCTCCGGTTCTGTCATGAGACCGCCTTAAATGAAATTTTTCTCTTAAAAAAGAAGGGCAAAGTCAACAGAATAAAAAATGTCTACCGGGTCCTCACGGATCTGCCCTTTACCCTGTTTGTCTTCGATCTCTTCGGCACCTCGGTACAGGGCGGACGAGACAACAGGGAAATCAAACCCGAGCAGGTCAACGCGCCGCCTTTTTGTGAGCTCTGGAAAGGAATGACGGCACCGGATGTTACCCGGAACAGACCGAACCAACAGATGGATGCCCGGGATTTGCCGTCGACGACAACACGGACAACAACCGTTGAGACCATAGCCGAAGACGCCAAGAGCTATGCTGTCGTTACTCCGGAATATCTCAACCTGAGCCTGAGCATGGGCTACCATTATGTAACCCTTGACTGCTACATAGCCGAGGATCCATACAGCAATTATATTACTCTTTCCTTTAAGGGTGGAGCGGCTGATACCAAAGGAAGGCAGTTGCGATTCCTTCTTATTGCCGAAATCCTGCAACAGCTTGGTTTTGATGTAACGGTAAAAAAAGATTATCTAAAAGCAGGAATCAAGGCCGAGGACAGTGAGGAACTGTTACGGATTATTTATGAATTAGGACGAATGCTTGCCGTAACCAGACTGCTGGATGTGGCCCTGGAGGACGAAGAGATGGTCAGAGAATGCGCCCGAAAATTCCATGACCATAAACCGCTGTTGGCATAACGGGGCGAACGCAAGAACAGCTGCCGCCTTCCCGTCATGCCTCCGGCAAGCTCTCTCTTTCCGTCATCCGCGAGGGTTGTTATCGGGGATCCAGGTATACAAGACGGGCGTTTCCAATAAGAAGACCATCCAAGAACTGGATCCCCGCCTGCGCGGGGATGACGGGGTGGGGCAAAGTCTTTTTACATTAACAGCGACGGCCACCTTCCCGTCATCACCGAGTGCTGTTATCGGGGATCCAGGTATACAAGACGGACGTTTCCAATAAGAACACCATGCAAGGACTGGATCCCCGCATGCGCGGGGATGACGATGGGGCAAAGTCTTTTTACATTAACAGCGACGACCTTTCCGTCATCCCCGAGTGCTGTTATCGGGGATCCAGGTATATAAGACGGGCGTTTCCAATAAAGCACACCATGCAACGACTGGATCCCCGCCTGCGCGGGGATGACGGAGAAAAAAGAACACCGAT
>DRKH01000531.1 GCA_011051825.1 Desulfobulbus sp. | reverse complement strand
TGTTGCCGCCACCAACCGGCAGGATATCCTGGACCCGGCTCTGCTCCGGCCCGGTCGTTTCGACCGACAGGTAATGGTTCCCCTGCCGGACGTCGGCGGACGGGAAAAAATTCTTAAGGTACACGCCCGCAACATTAAGATTGCCGAGGATGTTGACTGGAAGACCATAGCCAAGGGTACGCCGGGATTTTCAGGAGCACAGCTTGCCAACATGGTCAATGAAGCAGCCCTGCTCATGACCCGGGCCGGAAAAAGCTCGGTCACCATGGAAACCCTGGAAGAAGCCAAGGACAAGGTCATGATGGGGGCGGAACGAAAGAGTATGATCATTACCGAACACGAGAAAAAGATCACAGCCTACCACGAAACAGGCCATGCTCTTGTGGCCTGGATGCTTCCCGGCAGCGATCCCGTCCACAAGGTAACCATCATCCCCAGGGGGCGGGCCCTGGGTCTGACCATGCAGCTCCCGCAGGAGGAGCGAAACTCCCATGATCGGACCTATCTCTTTAACAATCTCTGTACGCTGCTTGGCGGCAGGATCGCCGAAGAAATCATCTTCAACGAGATGACCACCGGGGCCGGAAATGATATTGAGCGGGTTTCCGACATTGCTCGAAAAATGGTCTGTGAATGGGGAATGAGTGATGCCGTCGGGCCAATGACCTTTAAACCCTCGGACCCGTTGAACGGAGTGCCAGGCCAGATCATGAGTGAAGAGACAGCCCTGCTTATTGATCATGAGGTCAAGCAGTTGGTGCAGAGGGCCTATGATACTGCAAAAGATATTCTGACCACCCACAGGGATATCATGGAAGATATCACCCAGACCCTGCTTGATAAAGAAACCATCAATCATGAAGAAATCAAACAGATTGTTCAGCGCCACCAGGGATAAGGCCGGGCTGATTCCAGCCATAATTTTTTTTACTGTACTGTACTGGTCGCAGACCTCGACACCGGCCCTCGCCCTATCGCCCCATGCCGACCTGAAAGGACCGTTCACCACGGCAGCGGAGGTGAACACACAATGCATAACCTGCCATGAAACGCAGGCTGCGGATCTGCGCAACAGTGTTCACTGGACCTGGACAAGATCACGATCCGTCGGGAATACAACGGTGCTCTCCGGGATGATGACCGACCTGTCCCGGTTCGGCATTGCAGCGGCGGTTAACCCCGGGGCCTGCCGCCGCTGTCACATCAGCACCTCACCGGTGACACCGGCCGCGGCCGGTGCACTATCGTCCGGCATCGACTGCCTGATCTGTCACGATACCACAGGGACATACCGATCAGGCCGGCAGGAGGCCGATTTACAACACATCGCCCGCACGGTCGGGATCCCGTCACCACGAAACTGCAGATCATGCCATGAACGGCAGTGCGGCCTTGTCCCGGAAATCGACCAGGGACCGAGCCGGGATATCCATATCGAGCGCTATGGATTTACCTGCCAGCAGTGTCATCCCGCCGACGGACACCACTCTCTCAAGCGCACACTGCGTTCCGAGACCGCACCGAGCCGGCAACAAGGTTGTACCGCCTGTCACGATCAGGCCCCTCATACCCTTGCCCGCTTGAATCAGCATGCTCTTCTTATTGCCTGTCAGAGCTGCCACATACCTGAATATGGAAAAGACGGTCCGGTTGTCGTCAGCTGGAACTGGCTTCTCAGCGGCAACGCAACCGCGATCTATCAACAACGGAACAAACCTCTTGCCGAACGCGGCATATTTCTCGGCCGGGAGATTATTCCGCACTATTTCTGGGACAACGGCACGGACATACTCTACACCAGGGGGACAAAAATACACCCCGACCGGACAACCCGGCTGCAGGGTCCGGGGCCACGGACACCGATGTCGAAAATCATGCCGTTCACTGTCCAGTTCGGAACCCAGCTCTATGATACAAAATACCGTTACCTGATCTCACCGAAACTTCCCGGAAACACGGCACCGTTTTTTAACGGCACCGACTGGGGCCCGGTAATAACCAGGGGAATGAACAAGATCCGCCTTCCCTACAGTGGTCAGTATGGTTTCACCACCACGGTTTCATTTCAGCGGCTCAACCATGGTGTGGTCCCAAAGGATCAGGCTCTCGACTGCATGGATTGTCACGGCTCTGCAACCAGATTCAACTGGCAGCAACTCGGCTACGAAAGAGATCCCTGGACCGGGGAGCCGGAGACAACCACTCCTCCGGCCCCAAAAGAAAAAACACCTTCCAACGGCCTACCGCCCATACGGGAAACGATACTCCCGGTGCGTCCGACGACCTGAACGCCTGCTTCTATGCTTCCACTCCCAGGGCGAAACCGGATTCTTTTGCTTCCACAGGCCGCGAGCCTCCTTTTTCGCCCGGTTTTCATCTTTTTTCATGGTGCCGCACAGGGGCTGCTCAAGACAATATTTGGGATAGACCCAGGCTAACCCGTTACGAACCAGTTCCCTGTTCACCAGTCGCCCCTGCCCCTTGACCAGAGCAACTATCCGCCCGTATCGATCAACATCCTTTGGCTCGATGGTCACGGTCTTTTTCCAGATTTTATTTTTTGTAAACCTTTTTGCCGCATTCCCGTAGGGCTGCCTGTATTCCGGGGTGTCAATCCCGTACAGTCTGATCTCATAAATTCTGGTTCCCCGCTTAACTCGAATGGAGTCACCATCAAGCACCTTGACCACATATCCATGCCAGGCCAGGACCGAATTACAGAGACAAACAGAAAGCAAGCCCGTTAACAGCAGGATTTTTCCCATAATACACAACTCCGTCATAGAGATCATCAGTTGTCAATAAAATGACACCAAAACCAAAAGCCTCTTGTTTTCCATATAATTTTTATGATAAGCTCTTTTTATAATAGAAGAAAGGGTAACTGTTCAGGAGCACCTCATCTTCGCCCATTTAAGCCAGTTCGAGTAGCACAAGTACGCTTCACAGTCTTAAATGAACAAATCTAAGGCACTCCTGAACAGTTACAGTCTGCGGTATTGCGCAAATTGTGTCCTTATCTGAATAGTTACAAGAAAGGTAACTATTCAGGTAGGGGCAGAGAACTAGCCCTACCACCACCCGTAACTGTTCAGGAGTGCTCCATATCTGTGCAGTCAGGCCTGTGAACTATAGTGATTCCTATGTGAATCAGGCCTGACCGTGCAGAGATGGGGTGCTCCTGAACAGTTACCAAGAAAGGAAAGAACTGAATCTCTTCTGCAAACCACTTTCCAGGAATCTTTAATGAATCCGGCCGACCTTCTCTACAGGGAGCTCAATGAGCATGAAGAAAAAACACGGGATTTCATGTTGAGACTTTCCCTTTTCGATGCCTTTAAAAGTGAAGACCTTGATATTCTTGCCCGCCACATGAATTACAGTGAAGTCATGCGGGGAGAATACCTGTTTACCGAAGGAGACCGGGGCGACTTTATGTGTTTTGTTGTCCAGGGGCTGCTTGAGGTCCTCAAAAAGTCCATCCAGGGTGATTACCGGACGATTGCCAGACTCGGCAAAGGGAGTACGATCGGGGAGATGTCCATCATAGACAAAGCGCCCCGCTCAGCATCCGTTATCGCCCGCCAACCGACCGTTGTCATTCTATTGACCAAGAAAGGGTTTGATATTCTCACCGAGCGCTATCCCTCCGTCGGGATTACCCTGCTCAAAAAAATTATGCGGCTGCTCAGCCTGAACATGCGGCGCACCTCAAGCAGACTTGCCGACAAAATGCCCGCGTAACACCATGACAAGCCTATCCTCATTTCACGGAATTGTCGGCCGCTGCGAACCAATGCAGCAGTTGTTCAAACTGATCAGCAAACTGGCTGAAGACGACCAGAGCACTGTGCTTATCCAGGGAGAATCCGGGACGGGCAAAGAACTTGTGGCAAAAGCCATCCATCAGCATAGCCCTCGAAAGGGGAACAACTTTGTCCCGATCAACTGTGCTGCTATCCCTGAAGACCTGCTTGAAAGTGAGCTGTTCGGCTATGCAAAGGGGGCCTTTACCGGGGCAACAAATGCAAAAACCGGTCGTATCGAGTATGCCGACGGGGGCTCCCTTTTTCTCGATGAAATAGGCGACATGAAGCCTCTGCTGCAGGCCAAGTTACTGCGCGTTCTACAGGAACGTGAATTTGAACCGGTCGGTAGTCTGAAAGCCATTCCCGTTGATGTGCGGGTCATTGCCGCCACCCACCGCGATCTGGAAAAGATGGTCGAAGAAGGCCGGTTCAGGGAGGATCTCTATTACCGACTCTGTGTTATCCCGGTGAATATCCCGCCGCTGCGCCGTCGCCGTGAAGATATTCCGCTGCTTATCGATTATTTTATTCGATCCACCAGCAAACAACAAAAAAAAACCTTTACCGGATTTGACCTGGCAGCCATGCAGGCCCTGCGCGAATATCCTTGGAAAGGAAACGTACGGGAACTGGAAAATCTTATCCAGCATATGTCTATTCTCTACTCCGGCAAAGTGGTTCGCTTCATAGACCTGCCTGATAAGTATCGAAACGGAGGCGTTCGGCAGTCCATACCGGCGGCGGGAACCGATGACAATCCGATGGACGCCCCATCCATTGACGTCTCTGTTCCGGAACAGCTCATGTTGTTTTCCAACGGCGCCACAATGCCATCCATAGAGACATGGGATGACGACGGTATTGACTTCAAAGGGTTGGTTAATGAATTTGAAACCCAGCTCATCGTCCAGGCGCTCAAGGTTACCCAGGGAAACAAGAAGGAGGCCGCCAAGCTCTTAAATCTGAAACGAACGACCCTGCTGGAAAAAATAAAGAAAAAAGAGCTGCAATGGGAAGAAAAAAACAGTTCGGGCTCTTCCTGAAAAAACGCGACAACCTCTCAGGAACAGTGATTTAATCTCTGTTCCTTACAGTTTGTTCCCAGACACGACGCCGGCCTGACTATTCCGTGACCCGTTCCCTTCAAGCAGCTTTTCTGACCAGATTCGCCTCTAGTTTTTCCCGAACGTCTTCAGTGGTTGCCGGAGTAATAAGGATATCCGAAGCACCGTATTTTACGGCCTTCAGCACCGTCGTCCGAGTCCAGGCCGGACCGGATGCAATAAGGGGCACCTGGAGACCGGCACCAGCGAGTTTGATCGCCATCCCGAACCCCTGCTCATTGACCTCCCGCATCACCAGAAAGACCAGGCTGATAGCCGGTGAAAGATAGTTCCCCACCGGATCCCGATAGTGAAGGATTCGCGGCGAATAGCCATCCCGGACAAGGATATCGGCTATGGATTCAGCCTCGTTATCGTCATCGGTAAAGAGCAGGATATCGGTGCGTTCGCCATCGGCCGGACCGGACACTTTCCCGCCCCCCTGGACCTCCGCCCCCTGGTTCACCGAATCAGGCGACCTGGTTGTCGGGGCTGAAGAGGCCGACCTCTCTGCTCCGGGAGACTGCCCGCCGACACCGGATTTATCCACCTCCGGTTCTGCCGGGACGGCCGGTTGGGCAAGCGATTCAAGCTCAAAAAGCTCAGCGGGAAAGACCGCCTGCAGCCGGCCGAGCTCCTGGCCGTTAAAGCTCATCTCGCCGGCGCTCAGGTAATAGACCGTATTGGGAAGAACATCATCCGAGTCAGGATCTATCTTGATGGGAACAATGGTTTCAAGTCCGCTTTTTACAAAACCGATATTTTTCCGATACTGCTCTTCAAAAACTGCGGTATAGACTCCGGCTATAATGTTGGCTATTTCACCGTAGGCATCTTCCGCATCTTCTCCGAACTCTTCATTTCTCACAACCTCATCAAGTTCGGTATCGGGCAGCATAATCATGGTGCCGCCCAGAAAAATTGCATCTTTTATGGACATGAACAGATAGGATTGGCCCTCGCTGTCGCCACGGACCTCCATCCGGGCCATAACCTGTTTTCCACCGGCCTGCTCCAGCAGTTCTTCCTTGCTGAACACACCGTTTTCTTCAGGCTGGACCGCAAGAGTACCACCCAGAAGCGCTCCCACCTCTTCGCCGGCCCTGGTCAGACATATCTCGAGCAGTTTATCAATTCGCTCCTTCTGTTTTTTAATGTCCTTTGGCGGTCCGGCAGGCTTGGCAGCGGTTTCTTCTTGTTCACCTGCACCCTCGCCCTGTTCTGCAGCATTTACCTGACCGGCACCTTCATCCGCTCCCTCTTCACCGACTTGCGGCCGGTCATTTTCGGGCATCTCCGATCCGGAGTCATCAGAGGCTGAGGGTTCCCCGCCCTTGTCCTCCGGGATTTTTTCCGCCTGCACCTCCGGCTCTTCCACCAGACCGAAACTTGCCGCCGGTAACAGAATTTGCAATGTTCCCATTTCATGTTCTTCCAGGGACATTGCAGAGGTCATCAGGTAATAGAATCCATTCGGGATCGGCTCAGCAGAATCCACCTCGACCTTGACCGGCAGAATAACTTCCTGCTCGGTCCGTACCAGTCTGAATGTTTTGGGATACTGTTCTTCAAAGGTCGCGGTCAGGGATCCGCAGAGAATATTGGCAATTTCACCGTAGGAATCCTCAAGTTCTTCACTGTACTCTTCCTCGGCAATAACCGCCTCCAGCTCGGAATCCGGCAGCATGATAAGGGTGCCGCCGATTCGAATGGCATCACGAACGGCAACGATAAGGCAGCCATCACCTTCAATATCGCCATCGAGTTTGACATGGGCGAGAACGGATTTTCCGGCCGGTTCGGAAAAAAAATCCTCTTTGGAGAGTATTTTTGTCCGGGGTTCAGCAAACGTCATGGTTTTGCCAAGCAAAGCGGACACTTCTTCCTGCATCCGCGCTCGGCAGGCGACCATTATTTTATCAAGACGTTCCTGTTGTTTTTTCATTGATCAGGGATTGTGAGTTATTCCGGAACCATTCTAAGGGTTCGCTCAACAATAACTTCGTAGAGGTGAGGTGTAATATGGACATTTAGAGAAGTGATCTGATTGCATGCAACCGCAGGCGTAGCAGGGCTACGCCTACGGATTGCATAATTGAAGATCGCTTTTCTAAATGTTCAAAGTGCGCCTCAGAATGCGAAGGTATTGTTGAGCGAGCCCTAAATATCAAGAAAGACTGCGACAGAAAAAGAGTCTCTCTTTTCTTCGGCAGCTCGGCAATGAAACTTTATATGTAACGTAACTCTGAACGAATGTCCCGATTTTTCAAGGCACCCTCCACTCAGGAGGTAACATAGCGCAATTCGATGCCGAAATCCCCGGCAGGCGTGCAAAAGGGTATGATAAACCGGGACGCACCGGCAAGCCCGGAGGTCCTGATGGATTTACCAACTGCAGTGGTCGGGATGGCCAGTTCCGTCTCCGTTCCCTCCGACAGCAGAGCCGTTTTTAATCCGCCGGCAACCATATTGGCAATTTCTCCAATGGCATCCTTGACATCTTCGTCAATTGCATCAATATCCATGCCAAGCATGGCCCCGGTAATCCCCTTGGCCGCATTTTCCGGACAATGCACGGCAAGAACTCCCCGAAGATCGCCGGCAAGCCCTATCATACTGGTCAGATTTGAATCAATGGTATCATCACGGCCCGTCAGCGGCGGGCCCGGGGTGATCTCTATGAAAATCATGGTCGCAAATACTTCCAGGGCGGCCTCTGTGATATATTTTTCTAATGATGACACGTTGTGTTTTATAGTCAGGCTAAATTAAAAAAAGACCATTCAAAAATATCTCTGAACGGTGCCGGGAGCTGGTTGGAGCAACTGGGCACTCCCGGTCAAACAGGTCAAAAAAATTCGCAAGTTGTCACAGCGCATGAAAATGCATAGGTACATGGCCCGTGATCAGTTATAAAATATCGTAACCGTTCACCGGAATGTCATGCCCCTGGCATTACATCAAAATTGTAAACGTTTGCCAGTGCTCCATATTCGTTCAGGTAAGCGAAGCGAAGCAGAGACTCCGATAGCCCGCTATGTGAGGAGGTCTGATCGGACGAAGATGGGGTCTGGTGAACGTTTACAAAATATCTGCCTATCCGCGATCCTCAGCCTGATGAGCGCGTTGTACGTACTCAGGAGCAAAAAGCACAATACTCTACTACCGCTCCAGTTCCAGCTCCACAAAAAAAACACCTGCCGGGGCTTTGAACGGAAGAACAATCTGGTCCACCTCGTTCTGCGACATGAACGAGTATTCTTCACCGGAAATAGTTGAAGGAAGAGAGAGTTGAATATCCCTGCCCTTATCGGAAAGAATGGTCTTGACGTTTCCGCCCAGCATGTTGGCAATCTCTCCAATGGCATCCTGGACATCTTCGTTTATTTCCTCCACCTCCATACCGAGAAAGCTGGTGGTAATTGCCAGGGCCAGACTATTGGGAAAGTGAACGGCAAGCATCCCTTTGTGGGTGCCGGCCAGGCCGACCATGCCGGTAATGGAATTTTTCATGATGCCAAGCTCGTTAAGGGGCCCACCATCCTGGCTGATTTCCATCATCACCATACCGGTAAAGATCTCCCGGGTAGCATCCACAATTTTAGGAATAATATCAGAAAAGTCCTCCACCAATAATCCTCCAGCTTGTCCGTATCCGGCAATGCGATGGTTCCGGCCGGCACACTTCCTCTTGTTTATAAAGCAAAAAATGCCATTGGGAATCCATTACATAAACGGACCAAGAACCTCATTGACCTTATCCGGAGTAAAGGGCTTCTTCAGAGCACCGACCGCCCCCAGGCTTTTGGCTTCCCCGATAATATCATCACCGGTTTCCGTTGAGATCATAAAAACGGGAATATCCTTGATTCCGTCGCGGCCGCTTTTTTCCCGCAGAAATTCAATTCCATTCATGTTGGGCATGTTTATATCGCTCAGGACAATATCAACCGCCTCCTTCTCCAGAACATCCAGGGCCTCCAGCCCGTCTGCGGCCTCAAAGATGTCACCAAAATCCAACCCTGCCTGACGCAGGGAGCGACCGACAATCTTACGCATGGTGCTGGAATCATCAACGAGTAATACATTTTTTGCCATGGGGTTCCTCCTCTATATGGACTGAACGAGTTATTCCTCAATACAAAAGGATACGTATATACAAATAAACCAGCATGGCTGGACCGGATTTTCCGGGTAACAGCCACAACAGGACATGAAAATATCTCTTTCTCACACCTGAGGTATAGTATCAATTTCAAGCCATTGAAAGCAAGTTTTCTTCAAAAAAAAAATACTTTTTTTCTGTGCCGTTAAAATACAGCGCCGGTTGATCAAAAAAGCCCGCTGCCAGCCTGTTCATTTCCCCGGGCCAAAGACATGCCAAAAAAATGACACCCCGGATCGCCCCAGGCCGGTTCATACCATTTCCAGCAAGTCATCCCCCTGGTTTTTAATAAAAAAAAACAGATACCAGGGACATGGAATATTAATTGCTTCAAGGGGCAGAAAGTGTGAGACCCCAATAAAAAATGATGAAATACGCCAAAATACTGTCCATCGCATTGCTCCTGACCGTCTTCTTCTGCCGGTCTTCCTGGGCAACCCCGGTCCTGAATAAAGCGACCCTGACCGACGAAGGCAGCCGGCTGCAGATATTTCTCCGCTTTAGCGAGTCTCCCACCTATACAATGAAAATCCTGGGCAAAAGAGTCGACCTGCTGCTGCAAGACACTGTACCGGCCGAGGATTTTACCGATCTGCCGGGCAATGACAAGATGATTAAAATGTTCAGCAAGACCTATCGGGATCATTTACGGCTTTCCTTTTATTTCAGATACCCCCCCCAGAATGTCAATATCAGACAGTCAAAAGAAACCTCTTCCCTGATGCTGGACATTCTGCTGGGCAACCCCTTTTCCGCGCTCTACCCCGATCTTTCCGCACGGTTGCACGGCCTGACCGTACTTAACCGCAATGAGATAGATTTTACCAACCCCCTGTATGCCGCACCCTATGGCGATAACTGGAAACTCTTTATTGAAAAATATGAAAGTCCAGTCAACATACAGCCTGAACAGCGCTACAGCCTGCCGCCGTTTCCCCTTGCGGCATATTTTAAACCCGTGGCTGCAGTCTCGGACTGGTTGCCGGCCGGGGTCATGGAACTGAGCAAGACAAACGACTGGCCCCAGGTATCGCTGGCCCTGAAAGACCGGTTGGAGATTGAAGAAAATGAAGACTACAGGAACCGCCTGCTGGTAACCTATGCTGAAAGCCTGGTCCGCGATGGCCGGTATCAGGAGCCCTACAAACTCCTGCAGCAGATCTCTCTCACCTACCCGGAGTCACCCCAGGACACCTGTGCCCGACTGCTGTTCATCTACCTGACGGCAATGCATGAAGATCCCTATCTGGCCGAAATTCAACTGGGTCGGTTCATGAAACAGGAGAAAAACGACACTCCTTTCACACCGTATCTCAATATCTTTCAAGCTGAACTCGCGTTGGCAACCGGACGGAGCAAGGACGCGGCCGCCATTCTCAAACGGGATACTATCGCCTATACAGGTCAAAGTGAACTGTTGCGTCTGCTGCGTCAGGCAGACTGTTATTTTGACCGGGGCGATCCGGTTAAAGCGCTCGTTGCCTACAGCAGGCTGGACAGACAATCCGATATTGTCGGTACCCACCCTGCCTCGCTGGCCAGATACAGCGACACCCTGTACACCCATGGGCGTTACGATGAGGCCGCTGATCAATATCAAACACTGGTTGACCTGCTCAACGATACCAAGATCCAACACCTGGCCATGTTTCGGCTGGCCATGAGCAGGCTGCATTCCGGCAGAAAATGGGCCCGGGTCTATCCCCTGTTTGCCCGCATACAGAATACGTTTCCCGGCACCGAAGGCGCCTATCGGGCCAGACTGAAGCAGACGGATATATATTTCTTGACCGGTAAGTCCAGGGAGAATCAGGCTGCCGGGGATTATGGTCGGCTGGGAATTGTTGCCAACCGCACTGAACTGCGGGAAGAAGCATTGGTCAAACAGTCCATGGTGAACGCCCTTGCCGGCAACCATGAACTGAGCATACAACAGGCCATGGATATTCTGAGAAATTTTCGCCATGGTAAACTCACCATTGAAGCCAAGGCCTTAATTTTATCGCAGCTTTCCGGCGTGTTAAAAACCATGATTGCCGATAAAAAATATGTGGCCGCCCTGGTATTAGCCAAGAAGAATCGCCTGTTTTTCGCCCGGGGCTGGCTGGATGTCGGCCTCCTGTATGACCTTGCCGAAGCCTACATGCAGCTTGGCGTCTATGACCGTGCAGTCCGCGCCTATCTGTATATTCTCGAGGTATCCACGGAAGAAGAACGGGAAAAAGTATACAGACCCCTGCTGACGGCCTTGTATGAGAGTGGCAAATACGCAATGATAGAGGATTATGCCGACCGTTATTTTTTTCGCTATGCGGACAGCCCCGGAGCCGCTGATATTTTCCTGATTCGTATTAAAGCACTGCAGAAGGAAAATAAAACCCGTCTTGCCGCCTCCCTGCTGGACGCACCGGACAGATTGTCAACGCCTGAGATTGATCGCACGGCATGCCGGATCTACTTCGAACTCCATCAGTGGAAAAAAGTCATCACCCTCTTAAACTCTAAAGAGTTATCCAGCGACTGGGCCGGCGCCGAACGTGACTACCTGCTGGCCGAATCTCTTTTCCAAAATAAACAGTATGCCAAAGCACGGCCCGTCTTTGAACGGTTGCAGGAGGAAAAACCGTATATTGAACTGGCCATGTTTCGACTGGCTGAGATAGACCTCAAAGAAGGCCATCCGAAAAGCGCCCTTAAGCAGTTTCAAAAACTGACCGAAAAAGGTAAAGACCCCCGCTGGATAAAAATGGCCAAAGAGGAAATCGGCATTTTAGGCTTGAAAGGTATAACCCCGTAACCATCCATCACCTCAACAGACCAGTACGTAATTGATCAGGGAGAAGAGATGCCTTTTATTCAACAATTTGACACAACCATGAACCTGTTGCAAAAGGTGCTTGATCTCCGCACCCGCAACCAGCAGGTTATCAGCTCGAACATCGCCAATGCAGAGACCCCCGGCTACTCCGCATCTTCGTTTGAATTTGAAGCCCAGCTTAAAAGCGCCATCTCCGGAGGGGAACTCAAACCGGTCGCCGGCAGAAAAGATCACATTCCGATATCCCCTGCAAATCTATCACAGGTTCAAGGAGATATAGTCGTGCATAGAGACAAGACCGGCATCGGTGACAGGAACTCGGTCAGCGTGGACCAGGAAATGGTCAAGTTGTCGGAAAACCAGATTCTCTATGAGGCAGCCATCATCATGCTCAACAAAAAACTCGCCATGATGAAATACGTTTCAAATGATGGCAGGTAAATTGCATGCACACTTTACACCCGAACCAGGAGAAGCTCATGGATATTTTTGCAACATTACGGATAGGTGCCTCGGCATTAAAGGCTCAGCGAACCCGGCTCAACACCATCAGTTCAAATCTGGCCAACGCGGAAACCACATCAACCCCTGAGGGTGGCCCCTATAAGAAGAAATCCGTTTATTTTGAATCCACGCCCATCCCTTTCAGCGGTCACCTGGAAAACAGCATGGACAACAATGTGCGCGGTGTGAAGGTTGCAAAAATCCTCGAAGACAACAAACCGCCCAAAAAAGTCTACAATCCATCGCATCCCGATGCCGGTGAGGATGGATATGTGGAAATGCCCAATGTGAATGTACTCAAGGAGATGGTGGACATGATGTCTGCCACCAGATCCTATGAGGCCAACACAACCACCATAAAATCGGCCAAACGCATGGCGCTGAAGGCCCTTGAAATCGGGAGATAACTAGATGCAGCCAATCCAGGGAATTCAGCTGATCCCGCTTCAAAGCACTACCGGAAAAGCCGAGGTCACCAAAGCGGAAAACGGTTTTTCCGACCTGTTGACAGGGATGGTCGCAGAGGTTGACAACCAGCAGAAGGCTGCAGACACGGCCATCCAGGAGGTGCATGCCGGAGGAGCAAAAAACCTGCCCGAGGCCATGATTGCCATGGAACAGGCAGATATCTCCATTCGTTTCATGGTCCAGGTCCGCAACAAGGCAATGGAAGCATATCAGGAAATCATGCGGATGCAGGTCTAACGCGGGCAAGCCCTCAAGCTATTTAGCCTGAAGGCCTGCAGACGACAGTCTACAACCTACAGCCTACAGCTTACAGCCTAAAAGACGTTATGATAGAATAACAGCATGTTATCAGTATAAAACTTCTCGAAGTCTGCGCGTACCTGTTTTTTAGTAAGTGATCAGGGGCACCGCATCTTCGCACGGTCGCGACTGCCCGCATAGAGGGGCTATAGCGGCCAGTCGCGCCTGCACGAATCTACGGCACCCCTGATCACTTACAGGTTCAAGGTAGATGAAAACGCATAGGTACAAATCCTGTGACCAATTACGTTTTTTATTGCAAAATTTCAGAGATATGGCACTAACAGGCCCCTGATGGTTAAAGGTCCTGGTAACCTAATGAAAAAAAACAAAAAACAAAAAAAATAAAAAATGGCCGAACATACTGAAACCGCACCTCAGCCCGAACCACCAAAGAGCGGTTTACAAATCCTGGCGGGAAGAATAAAAGAATGGCCGCTGCCCCGGAAGCTTGCACTGGTT
>DRKH01000530.1 GCA_011051825.1 Desulfobulbus sp. | reverse complement strand
GTAACTGTTCAGGAGTGCTCCATATCTGTGCAGTCAGGCCTGTGAACTATAGTGATTCCTATGTGAATCAGGCCTGACCGTGCAGAGAGGTAGATAAGCGCAGACTTCGAGCGCAGACTCCGTGGGGTGCTCCTGAACAGTTACGAATGCTTTTACTTTTTATTTGTCCGGGAAGAGGCCCGGCATCAGGCGTGGAGCAAGTCGTGGCGGGAATGCAAGAGAAAGCGGTGCTCGCCGGCTTGTTGATGTAAGCACCTTCTGTTTGGTTAAGGCTGAAACCACCCGGCGTGCCTGACGCTCACCTACTCCAATGAGATTTGGTACATCACCACGAGGTAATAATCCCCGGTACAGGAGAGCTTCAAGAACGAGCTCAGATTTGGGTAAAAGCGCTCCCATGGCCACCTCTTCAGCGGCCCAGCTTAATAAGCGATGTCGCAGGCGCTCCGGCTGAACCAGGCTTTCCATGAAGTCAATCTGATCCAGACAGGTCCGGAGAAAAAACAGGGTGAACTCCACTAAGGCTTCTTCGCTCAAATGACCTCGACCGTCCAGGGCGTTTCTTCTGGGAAGATCACAATTTGCCAGCAGGGTTTTATACTTGCCAACGTTACGGGCAAGGCCTCTGGCAATGGACCATACGCCCCCGGTATCTAGAGTCTCAAGAAGAATTGCATGGGACATCAAGCGCGTTACCCGCCCGTTTCCATCGACAAAGGGATGGATCCACAGTAATCGGTGATGGGATGCCGCTGCCATGGCAATAGTCTGTGACTTGCTTAACCTGGAATATACCTGCTCAAATCTTTGAAGAAACCTTGGCAGGGCAACAGGACTGACTGGAACATGACGCCCGATTTTGACATCCTGTTCTCTGAGGGCACCGGGCTTGATAGTGCTTCGCTCTCCGCTGTCGGGATCTTCCGTCCATAATAACTCGTCCGGCAGGAGTTCGCCAAAACGCCGATGGATTTCCCTGATTCCATCCATCGTGAGTGCTCTTCCGGTCAGGCCGCCCTGGTCGATCCAGGCCTGAACGTTGATATGTGCCCTGGCCTCAAGCTGGAGGTTTCTTTTGTGCGTATCTGAACTGTAGTCTTGTTGCAAGGCTCGTTCGATATCCACCGGATGGGTATCATGTCCTTCGATCAAATTGCTGTAATAACAGTTCATGGCTCTAACCAGATCGGCCAGTGAACTGAGCACACCTTCGGGTAGGCTCCGCCGGAACCCGGCGGCCTTGGCGGCAAGCTCTACGGTGAGATCGTTGATCACGCCGGTAAAACGTGATTCCGGTGTCACAAGGAGAGGCTCCATTAACGAAATCGCCTCGTTACGATCCGCGACCGTTTTGAGGTCCGCTTTTTTGTCCGCTTCGTTTTTACCCATGATGCCATAATAACAGAGCGTTGAGTTAAGATAAAGAAGAGTTGTGGCCGAAGCTATGTCCGGTGCGAAGACCGTTATGATGCGATTGGGTCGGATTGTAAAACAGCAGCCCGAAACGAATGGGATACATTGGATTCTTCCGTCCAGGTCATTTTTAAAAAACGACTGACCAAACGATTGAAAAAACCCCGCAAGGAATCAACTCGATTGAGCGGGATGAAAGATTGCTATAAAATTAAACTCCGCCGAGCCGGCTATTGTCTTGTATATCAGGTTCGTGATAAAGAAGAGTTGATTGTATCGGTCATCGCAGTGTAACTCGTCACAGGCACCCCGCCTTTGCACGGTCGCGCCAGCCCGCATAGGCGGTCTATAGCGAACTGGCGCGCCTGCACAGATAAGCGGAGCGCAGTGGAGACTTCGAATGCGGGGCACCTGAGGCGAGTTACAATTAAGGGGTTGCGAAAACAATTAGTTATCAACCCAGTGATCAGTTACATCGCAGTTGGTAAACGGGAGAAAAACCAGGTTTACAAGACAGCTGTCAAAAGAATTTAACGAGAAGAAGAAGTTATTCTTTTCAAGGAAACTGTATGCCAAGTATGTACTCTGCGCCACTTCTGAATGTGAAATCAAGGTGATTAGAAGAAATAAATCTGGCCGCTTTTTCAGTCCCGTCACTCCTCGTCCAATTCCTGTATTTCTTTGATCACTTTTTGTATCTTGTTCATAAACGTTTTGTTTTCTTCTTCAGACATTCCCTCCCCGCTTTTTTCCATCAAGGTAGCAACCATCCTTACTGCAAAGTCGGCACGTTTTTCTCTGGGAACGTAAGGCAGCATAACATTGAGACATTCCGGCATCATGGTTGTCATCATCTTCGGCATCATGGGCATGTTCGTGGCCGAGGCCCCTGTCATCATGCCTGACATATCTCCCACACCTCCTGTTTCACCATTGCCACCCATCATCTGCATCATCATCTTGGGCATGATTTCCATGATGTTGACGCCTTCCATCATTTTTGGCATCATATTCTCTATCAACTTCTGTTTCTCTTCAACGGTGAAATCCTCCAGCATTTTATCCATCATCTGGTCCATCATGGCCTCTTTTTCATTCTTGTTCATCCGGCCGACCATGAATTCCATCATTTTGTCCATCAAGCCCATAGTGTTCCTCGTCTAGAGAATAATCAGTTCAATTGCCGGCGACCAATCGGATCAATGCCTGCCGATGGTGGAATGATCAGAGTGCCCGGAAGATTTTTCTTCCAGGCTCCCTGATTTTGCCGCCCTCAACCGCAGCCCTGCTGCTTGTCATCCCCTGCAGTTCCTTCAGGGGCATCTGCCTGCTTTTTCAATTCTTCCTGCATCTGGTTGAGCATTTTTCCCGCCAATGCTTTGCGGTCGGCAGGATCAAGCATGCCGAACATCATAGACATGCATTTCGGCATCATTTGTGTCATCATTGACATCTTGTCTTTTGGTCCCATGGATTGCATATTCTTCATCATGTCGCCCATCGGCCCATCCTGCCCCATCATTTTTTCCATCATGTCAATGCTCCTCATTTTGGTTTTTGCGCAGTTCTTCAACCTCGCGACGCAGTGTTTTTAATTCGTCCAACAACGCATCTTTGTCCTGATTATCCGGGGAGATCCCCTGGTTCCATGGACCGCAGCATCCTCCGTTCCGGTTGAAAACCCGGGAGATGAAATAGACAAAAAGCAACATGCAGAGCAGACCGAAAATCGGCATGAACCACATCCCGTTCATCGGGCCCCATCCAGCACAATTCCACATAACTACCTCCTGTGTCGGTTGTCTGTTTTAAGAGACGGTGTTGACCGGGCAAGAACAATCTCAACCCCGGCAACATGGAAAGCTCACCGATCAGTCATACAGCTTGGTGTGGTGAGCTGGGAATAACCAAATCTGATTACGTACAAAGCTCAGCCGCTCCATTTTCAAGGATAACTTTTCTTTCACGGCCAATTGTGAGCAAGAACTCATATGAGTATCTGCTTATATGATAAGGGGCAGGGCCCCGTATGTCAAGGCACTGCAATGGAATATTCTGAGCCGGGTTTATCCGAAAACAGCGGGTTCCGAGTTTCGAGTTCCGAGTTAAAGTTTCCCGCCTTTGGCGGTGTTGTGTGGTCTTGTTACACCGCTCTGTGGTGTAACACATTAGTCTTTGGTTTCAAAACAATGTTGCCTGCCCGCTCTGCGGGTAAACGAGTGCTCCTGAAACGGAACATTTTCATCGTTCGTTGTGGCCGCTGGGCATGCTGGTTTATCCGAAAATCGCCCGCAGCGCACTGCCGTTACAGGCTATCTTCATCGTTTGTTGTGGCTGTGACGTTAAAAATCTGGTCCAGCCATGCTGGTTTATTCGAAAATCGCCCACGAAGTGTTGTTGATCGGGGCTGTTTTCATTGTTCGAAGTCTACGCTATCTGTTGTGGCTGTGACCTTAAAAATTCTGGTCCAGCCATGCTGGGTTATCTGGCTTTTGTTGGGTGGCAGTGGAACTTTGGTGTCCTCAGCTCAGGCCTCAACAGCATCTCTGCAGGGCGAGTAGGTCATAAGCGTTTTTATCTCATCGGTATTTGCTTTGCCGGTGAGTTTTTCGACAACCAGCAGTGCAACTTCAAGGGCTGAGGCGGGACCTGAGGAGCTTATAATGCTGTCATCTTCCTCTATCTGCTGTCCGGTGTACGATGCTCCGCCGGCCTCGAGCCGCGCAACATTGTCATGCTCTCTGTTCAGGCTGTAGGTGGTGGCTTTCTTGCCATGCAGGAGACCGGCATCGGCAATCGGCGAAATTCCGACACACATCGTGGCGATAACTCCATTATTTCCATAAATGCGGGTAGCGATCTGATGAATTGCAGCAGAATATGCCTCATCAAAACCCGCATCATGAAAACCGCCCGGCAATACAAAGGCTCGATAGGTGTCAAATGATCGATAATCAAGAATGTTTTCAGTAATAGTATAATCGACCTTAATCGTGGTGCCGAATTTACCGACGACGTGGCTATGGAAAGCACAGGTTTTCAGGTGGATCGAGGTCAGGTGGCTACGGATATGGGTCCAGCCAAAGACATCAATAATGGTAATAGCCTCAAGGTCTTCAAAACCTTGCGGTAAAAACATCAGAACCTCGATCGGGTAGCAATTGTTCATGCTCAAGATTGCAGGATTATTTTTTGTTTGAAGTTGGTGGTCGGCCACTCATCCTGAGCGGTTTGAAATTGCTCAGGGCTCGCAGCCGGAGTTGTTTTCCTGTTGCTGCGGGGCCTGCTGTTTGTTCATGGCGGCCAGAGCATTTTCCTGGATGATTTGAACCTTGGTCGCACCAATAGTCATGGCAATCTGCATGGTTTCATGCAATTCCTCATCAGTGGCACTCTGTTTCCTTGCAACTGCAAGGCAATATTGGGTTCATGGCTCACAGCCTGCCGCAAGGGAGGCTGCCAGGGCGATCAGATGTTTTGTTTTGACGTCAATTGCTCCGGCTTCATACACCGAATCAAAAAATGCCTGATATTTTTCCAGAGTTTCACTCATGGTGTCCTCGTGGTCTGTAGAAAAAAGGGAGTCACAGGGCAATCAAGGGCGTACAGCCCGAACAGCCCCTTTTTCTTTGGAGACAACTTTTGTTTTTGATGGAAAATACGGGCATTTTTCTTTCCGGCAACCGTGGGGGTGTTTTGCCATGTACCGGCATGAGGTATCCGTACTTTCAGGCAATGCTATGGAAAAATTCTTTTGCAGAAAATCAACTGCCACCGTCAGAGAGGCCCGCACGTAGGCCTTGCAGCAGCTTGGCCCGGTCAGGTCGG
>DRKH01000529.1 GCA_011051825.1 Desulfobulbus sp. | reverse complement strand
CCTGGCCGATTGAAAAATCATCAATTGTTTTCTCAGCTATGACCGTGGGCGTGGGCATAATCTATTCTGCTGATAAACCAGCACGACTGGACCAGGTAAGCGGAGCAAAGCGTAGACTCCGGGTAAGCGGAGCAAAGCGTAGACTCCGGGTAAGCGGAGCAAAGCGTAGACTCCGGGTAAGCGGAGCAAAGCGCAGACTCCGGGTATTTAACGTCACAGCCACAACAAATGATGCAAATAGCCCGAAACGACACAGCTTCGGGAGCGATCTTCGGATAAATGGACTATATCCGCTATAAAATCAAGCAGAATCATTGTACCGTCTTATAAACACCATAGCTGAAATAAATGGGAATGTTTTTGCGGATATACAGATCAATGAAGGTATTGATATTTGCGATGTAGGACTTGGGAACATAGACAATATCATACGGTTTCAAAACAATGTCCTGGGTAGTGTCCGTCCCGTCCATTACCGCAGCCAGATCGACCGTTAAAACAAAGGGTTTTTTCAAGCCGTTTCGTCGAATAACCAGGACTTCACTCCCCCGGGCACTGTCTTTCAGTCCGCCTGCGCCGGCAATGGACTGCATGACCGTCATGTACCCTTCCAGGGTCATCACCCCGGGCCTGCCGACCTCGCCGTCGACATAGACCTTCTGGGAATCAAAAGAACGGACAATGACACTGATATCGGGGTCGTTGAGATAGGATGCGTATTTTTTATTGAGGAGAGCGACCAGCTCACTGGTTGTCAGAGAGGCGGCCTGAACATCATGGACCAACTGCAGGGAGATACGACCATCCGGGCGGACGGTAACCGACTCATTGAGATGGGCACTGTAATAAAATTTCACATCGAGCTTATCCCCGGCTTGAATAATATATTCCGGCGACACCGAGGCAAGCGAAGGAGGCGGAGGCTCCAGCTCTCCCTGTTCTGCGATGGGCACAGGTGTTGTCGGCCCCATACTGCAACCCGCCAGAAGAAGGAGAAGGAGAAGAAGGCCGGCCCCTTCCCGCAAGGCCGAGAACGAGGACAACCGCCACTTTCCCGAGGGCGAAGCTGCCTTGGAACGATGAACGGAAAACCAACTGCTATACTGTCTGTCCCGACAAAAGCGCGTACACATAATTTCTCGAACCATCACGTTTTACGAACCAGCACATACTCTGAGATCAGAGCATAAAAAAGGCTGCAGGCAGCACCTAAAATAACGCCAACCAGGATGTTGATTTTCTTGTTCGGCTTGATCGGCTTAACAGGTACCATGGGATTTTCGATAACAACCACATTGACCATCTTCTGCCTGTCCATGGCATCCTGGATACGACTGTCCTCAAGTTTACTGACAAAATTTTTATATGTATCCTCGGCGGCATCAACCTGTGTCTGCAAACCGCTGAGTTCCGCCTCCTGTTCCGTCATTCTTTGCAACTGATCCTCCAGCTGACCCAGTTGCCGCTGAATGGCCTTGTTTTTCGCCTCCTGGGCAGTATGATCAGCCCTTGCAACGATCAACTCTTTTTTCAGTTGCTGAAACACGGGATTCTTCCCGCTTCGCACATTTTTCTGTGAACTTGCCTCCTGGTCTGCAATAAATTTCTCGACCATCCTGATATCCTTTCGAACAGCCGTAATCAAACGGTTACTCTCCGGATATTTTTCCAAAAGCTCACGTTCATGGATTTTAAATTTCAGCAACTCGGCATTGGCATCATTAATATTGCTCTCCCGCGCTGTTTCCTCAAAGCGGACAATAACCTCAGGCACGTTTACCAGTTGTTTTTCAAGAGAAATGGTTTTTTGCGCCAACTCTTCCAGACGGCTGTTCCCCTGGATGAGCAGGGTATTGACGTTGACATACTGCTGCATGAGAATCTTTCGCTGATCCTCAAGGGAAAAAATGCGATTATTCTGCTTAAACGTCCTGAGAGCATCCTCGGTGGTGTTGAGCTGTTTGTGGTACAGGGCGACTTGTTCTTCCAGAAATGCCGAACGGGGGTTTTTAAAGAGTTGCAGATGACGCTCTTTAAAAAATTTGGTCAAGAGGTTGACAGCCTGGACGGCAATTTCCGGATCCCGGTGCTGAAAGGTAACCTCGATGACGTTGGAACCTTTGACATGGGCAACGGTTAGCTGTTTTCTGAAACGATTTATGGCCAGGGAGAACAAGCGCTTCTTATCTTCAACCCGCCGGGCAAGATCCGGGAAAAGCTGATCAACGCCCAGAGCATGAATCACTTTACCCGCCAATTCGTTGCTTCGGAAAATCTCAAGTTCAGTATTGATTACCTCCGGGCCGTTATAGGTATACAGAGGCTGAACATCTCCTTTTGCCACCTGGTCCACCGAACGGTACACATACTCTCTGCCGTACTTCACCATGACGCTGGACCCAACTTCATAAATCGGTGTCTCTGTAAAGGTCACGATGGTTACGACCAGCACAATACCTACAAAGATCAGCACCATCTTGAAAAAATATTTACGCAGACTGGTGAGCACGTCAAGCAGGGTGTTTTCGCTGTATTGTTCTTGCATTAAACAACGTGTTGTTCGTTAAATTAAAAAGGTCAAAGCACCTCGAAATACTCTCGAGATTATGGCATTATTACTGAGAAAAAAACATTTTTCAAGGCATCTTTATATTATCCCGTCAAAGAAGGTTTACTTACCAAGTCTTCTTCAGGTTCACAACTACTATTT
>DRKH01000528.1 GCA_011051825.1 Desulfobulbus sp. | reverse complement strand
GTAGGGGCAGAGAACTAGCCCTACCACCACCTGTAACTGTTCAGGAGTGCTCCATATCTGTGCAGTCAGGCCTGTGAACTATAGTGATTCCTATGTGAATCAGGCCTGACCGTGCAGAGATGGGGTGCTCCTGAACAGTTACCAAAAAAAGACCCTGCCGGATTGTTCCGACAGGGTCTTTCGGGTTATTGCCTGCTCAGCTTCAGCTGGAAGGAGATTAATCTTCTTCCAGGGCTTTGAAGCGGCTGTGCAGGAATTTTAAGGATTTATCCACATCTTTCTGTGCTGCTGCCATCAGTTCGTCGGCCATGTCCGGATTAGCCATCTTCAGCATCCGGTAGCGGTTCTCACCCAGCGCATAATCTGCAAAGGAGATGGTCGGCTCTTTGGAGTCGATGATCAGCGGATTCTTTCCTTCATCCTCGAGCATCGGGTTATAGCGATACAGCGGCCAATGTCCACAGAGAACAGCTTTTTTCTGTTGATCAGGGGCGGTAGCCATGTTGATGCCGTGATTGATGCAGTGAGCGTAGGCGATGATAATGGAGGGGCCGTTGTACGCCTCGGCCTCGTTCATTGCCTTGACCAGCTGCTGCGGATTTGCACTCAGCGATACTCTGGCAACATAGACATTGCCATAGGTGGAAAAGATCATGCCCATGTCTTTCTTGGGCATTCTTTTGCCACCGGCGGCAAATTGAGCTACTGCCGCACGCGGTGTAGACTTTGACATCTGGCCACCGGTATTGGAGTAGACCTCGGTATCGAGAACCAGGACATTGATGTTCTCTCCGGAAGCGAGCACGTGATCAAGTCCGCCGTATCCGATATCATAGGCCCAGCCGTCACCGCCGAAAACCCAGACCGATTTTTTTACCAGGTAGTCTGCGACCGGCTGTAACCGCTTGGCAATAACCGAGTTGGAACCGGCAAGTGCCTCCTGAAGAGTTGCAACCCGATCGCGCTGGGCCTCGATCTCTTCCTGAGTCTGCTGGCTGGCGGTTAAAATTTCTTTGACGAATTTTTTGGTGATCAGTTTCTCGGCCGCTGCCTTTTCCAGCAGTTCGGCAGCCTGATGAGAAAGCTTGTTTACCGACTGGCGCATGCCCATTCCGTATTCGGCATTGTCCTCGAACAGGGAGTTTGACCAGGCCGGACCGCGACCATCTCCACGCTGTGCGTATGGTGTGGTCGGCAGGTTACCTCCGTAAATGGAAGAACAGCCGGTGGCATTGGCAATCAGCATCCGGTCGCCAAACAGCTGGGTGACCAGTTTGATGTACGGGGTTTCGCCACAGCCGGCGCAGGCACCGGAGAACTCAAACAGGGGCCGCTTCAACTGGCTGCCCTTGATGGTGGCGGGGTTGATCAGGCTGTAATCGACTTCGGGCAGGGCCATGAATATATCCCAGTTCTTGGCCTCGCGCTTGACGACCGCTTCGGTGTTGGCCACCATCTTCAGTGCGGACTCGTCGGTTTTCTTGCCGTTCTTGTCTTTCTTGACGGCCGGACAGACCCGTACGCAATGGGTACAGCCGACACAGTCGCGGGTGGAGATCTGGAGGGTAAACTTCTTGCCCTTGAATTCCTTGCCGACTGCCGGTGCGGTCTTAAAGGACTTCGGTGCCTTGACGGCCTTGAGGTCGGCAGCGGAAACAATTTTCATCCTTATGCAGGCATGGGGGCAGACCAGAGAGCAGCGGCCGCACTGAATACAGGTGTCGGCATCCCATTGCGGTACGTGAACGGCAATGTTGCGTTTTTCCCACTGGGTGGTTGCGGTGGGCCAGCGACCATCGGCGGGAACCTGGGAAACTTTGAGATCCTCTCCCTTGCCCTCGATCATTTTGGCGGTGACTTCCTTGACGAATTCAGGCGCTTCCTCGGGAACAACAGGCGGCAGCTCGTGGCCGGTGATCCGTTTAGGTACCTTGACCTGAACGATATTGTTGACCGCGCCGTCAACGGCGTCGTAGTTCATGTTGACGACCTTGTCGCCTTTCTTGCCGTAGGTCTTCTTAATTGCATCCTTGATCGCCTTGATGGCCTCATCTTTCTTGAGGATACCGGAGATCAGGAAGAAGGCGGTCTGCATGATCATGTTGATGCGCGCACCCAGGCCGAGGGCCTCGGCGAGTTTAATGGCATCAATGATGTAGAGTTTTGCCTTTTTATCGATGATCTGCTGCTGCACCTTTGCCGGCAGGTGGTCCCAGACCTTGGTCTTGGGATAAGGAGAGGTCAGCAGCAGGGTGCCGCCCTCTTCCAGGTTGGCCAGCATGTCGTAATGGTCCAGGAAGGTGAAGTTATGACAGGCAACAAAACTTGCCTTGTTGATCAGGTACGGGGCCACAACCTGGTTTTCACCAAAACGCAGATGGGAAACGGTCATGGAACCGGATTTCTTGGAGTCGTAGACAAAATAACCCTGGGCCGAATTGTCGGTCTCGCCGCCGATGATTTTGATGGTATTTTTATTGGCACCGACGGTTCCGTCGGAACCGAGGCCGAAGAACATGGCCCGGTACACGTCATCACCCTCAATGTTGAAGGATTTGTCGTAGTCAAGGCTGGTAAAGGCGACATCGTCGTGGGGACCGACGCAGAAATGATTCCTCGGAGCCATAGCCGCCATGTTGTCATAGACGGCTTTAACCATGGCCGGCGTGAACTCTGCAGAGCCCAGGCCGTAGCGACCCGAGAGAATAAGCGGCATGAACAGGGTCGGGTTGGCTTCAACCGCCTCGCCGATAGCGGCACGGATATCGAGATAGAGGGGTTCACCCATGGAGCCCGGTTCCTTGGTTCGGTCAAGAACGGTGATTCGTTCAACGGTTGCGGGCAGGGCGTTAACCATTGCTGCGGCATCAAAAGGACGGAACAGCCGGACGATAACCATGCCCAGCTTGCGGCCCTGGGCGGCAAGGTAGTCGATGGTTGCGGCGGTGGTCTCGGCGCCGGACCCCATGATGACGACCACATCGGTGGCATCGGGTGCACCGTGATAATCAAAGAGGTGATACTGGCGGCCGGTAATCGCGGCAAATTTATCCATGGTTTCCTGGACAATTTTGGGTACGGCGTTGTAATATTTATTGACCGTCTCGCGACCGGTAAAATAAAGGTCCGGATTCTGTGCGGTACCGGACATGGAGGGCCGGTCCGGAGTCAGAGCCCGTTTACGGTGCTCAATGACCAGGTCCTCGTCGATTACCGCCCGCATATCGTCAAAGGTGATCTGCTCCATCTTCTGGATCTCATGGGAGGTCCGGAAACCGTCAAAGAAATGCATGAATGGAATACGTGAGGCCAGGGTGGCCTGGGTGGAGATCAGGGCCATGTCCTGAGCTTCCTGAACGCTTTGTGAACAGAGCGCGGCCCAGCCTGTCTGGCGGGCGGCCATGACGTCGCCGTGGTCACCAAAAATAGACAGCCCCTGGGCGGCAATGGAACGGGCCGTAATATGAAAGACCGTCGGGGTCAGCTCTCCGGCGATTTTATACATATTCGGAATCATCAGGAGCAGCCCCTGGGAGGCCGTGAAGGTTGTACACAGAGCACCGGTAGCCAGCGAACCGTGCAGGGACCCGGCCACGCCGCCCTCTGACTGCATCTGCGAAATAACCGGGATGGAACCCCAGATGTTTTCCTGTTTTGCGTTTGCCTTGGCATCGGCCTCGGCAGCCATCGGTGAAGACGGGGTGATGGGGTAGATGGTGATTACTTCACTGGTGGCATAGGCAACATGCGTACATGCCTGGTTTCCGTCAATGGTGACCATTTTCCTTGACATAAATCGTTCTCCTTACGCGGGTGGTTAGTCGTTTGCCGGCACTGTTCCGCCGATCAATTTTTTGATTATTTATATATGTAAAGCCTTATTTCTTTGAAGGCAGGTTTTGCAGTTCGTCTTTATTGTGGGAAACAATGCGGTAATTGTCCAGATTCATGATGTCCTGCTCAAGGGCGGTCAGTTTATCATCATCAATGGATATTCTGATGGAAACCCGTTTCTGACCTGCAGGAGCATCTTCAAACGAGGTAAGAATGGAAAGGACACGGGCGTCGTAATTGCGGAGGATATCAATTACCCGGGTGACGGAACCCGGAGCGTCGGGCATATCGATAACATATTGATCCGCACCGTCCTGGATACCGGTTGCATGGATGAAGCCGCGCAGGATGTCGGTTTCGCTGAGCAGACCGACCAGATTATCGTCCGCATCAAGGATCATGATGCCGGATATTTTTTCAGTGAGCATGACCAGAGCAGCCTTTTCCAGGGTGTCATCCATGTGCATGGTGATGCATTTGTCGGTCATGACATCTTTGATTTTCATCTCCGACAGCAGGTAGTACATCTCATGGATGTCCATGTCGGAAGTGGAGGATGGTGAAGCCTCTTTCAGGTCACGGTCGGTGACAACACCGGCAAGTTTTCCCTGCGAGAGAACCGGCAGGCGTCTGATGTTGTTTTCCTTCATGATCCTGGTGGCACGCATCACGGAAGTGTTGGCATCAACGGTCAGCACAGCCGTTGCCATCCAGTCTTTAATCAGCATGAAAACCTCCTTGAATAGAACAGTTGTCCGGGGATGGGCATGGGGATGGGGTTGTAATGCTTTATAAGACAGTGCCCCTATCCGAAAAATATCAAACCTGCCCGGGAAATACGGCAGGTACAATCTTGCAGAAAACTACAGTAATCTCCCTTTATAAAATAAGTTTGGTTTTGATGCAATATTAAAGCGATGCGCTTCAGCCGAAAATATGGTTTTGTTAGGCGAAAAATAGAATATCTGCTGGAATTTTATGCTGTAATCTGCTCTATTGCCCCCTTTGTGCCCAATTGTGAACATCGACCCAGGAACCGGAAAACGTACCCATGCGGCCCATTGACAGTGATTCAATCAGGACTTTGACAGCAGCCCTTGAGGGCATGGATGACTTTGTTTTTCTAGAGACCTGCAGAATGTCGGAAGAAAATTATCGTTCTTTTCTGCTGACGAATCCTGTCCGTCGGCTCGAGTGTTCAGGTGATGATTCTGTATTTGAATTCCTTGATCGTGCTGAGGCCTGTCGTCAACAGGGATATTTTCTTGCCGGTTGGTTCGACTATGAATTCGGGTATCTATTGGAACCGGCCCTTCGTGATCTCGCCCGCTCCGGGGAGCGGAACAGGATATTGGCCATGCTCGGGGTTTTTGAAGAAGTACTGATCTATAATCATGCAACCGGCAGCTTTTCGGGGGGACATGGCTGGCCGACGGCAGAGCCCGTTGAGCAGGCATGCACGGTCGACAATCTGCAGACCAATATAACAGAGCATGAGTTTCTTGCCGGTGTTGAAAAAATACAGCGCTATATTCGGGCCGGGGACACCTATCAGGTCAACTACACCTTTAAACTTGATTTCTCCTGCACCGGCTCGGCCGCGGCCCTGTACAGGCGGTTGCGGCAGAACCAGTCAGTCGCCTATGGCGCCTGGATACGGTATAAGGGACAGGATATCATGAGTTTTTCACCGGAATTGTTTTTTGCCGCCGACCACAGGTCTGTCCGTGTGCGACCCATGAAAGGTACTGCCAGCCGTGGCAAGGACGCAGCTGAAGACCAGTATCGGAAAGCGTTACTGGCCGGGGATGCCAAGAGCAGGAGTGAAAACGTGATGATCGTTGATCTTCTCCGCAATGACCTTGCCCGCTTGCTCCACAAAACCGGAGGCGGCCGGGTCCGGGTGCGCTCGCTGTTTGATGTTGAAACCTATGAAAGCCTTCTCCAGATGACATCCACCATCGAAGGACGTTCCACTGCCGACCGGATGATCGGGCTTAAGGATATGCTTGGATCGCTGTTTCCCTGTGGTTCGGTGACCGGAGCGCCCAAGATCAGAACCATGGAGATCATTCGTGAGTTGGAGACGGAATCCCGCGGCGTGTACTGCGGGGCCATTGGTTTCTGCAGCAGGGATGAGATGTGTTTTAATGTGCCTATTCGGACCCTGGTCCTGGAATCCGGCCGTGGAAAGATGGGGATTGGCGCCGGAATCGTCCATGATTCGGATCCTGAGTCCGAATGGCGGGAGTGTTTGCTTAAAGGCCGGTTCCTGACCCATCCCCAGCCGGAATTCCAGCTCATCGAGACCCTGTGCTGGCAGCCGGAAAATGGTTATATTCTCCTGCAGGAACATCTTGACCGTTTGACCTCTTCGGCTGATTATTTTTTCTTTCAGGGCAACCGACAACGGGTACAGACAAGGCTCATGGAGGAGGAAAATCTGTTTGCAGACACTGCCATGCGGGTTCGGCTGCTGCTGTATAAGGACGGCCGGATCGAGGTGACTTCCGGTCCACTTGTCGACCCTGATCCTGATCAAGAACTGCCCAAGGTCGCCTTTGATCAGCGGAAAGTGGATACGGACAGTCCGTTTTTTCATCATAAAACCACCATGCGGGAGCTGTATACCCAGGCACGGCAGAAGGCCGAGCACCGGGGACTCCATGAAATCCTTTTTGTCAACACCAGAGGCGAGGTCACCGAGGGAACAATTTCCACCCTGTTTGTGCAGATCAACGGCCGGATGTACACGCCGCCGATTTCCTGCGGCCTGCTGCCCGGAACCTTTCGTCG
>DRKH01000527.1 GCA_011051825.1 Desulfobulbus sp. | reverse complement strand
GACAAGTCCGAGGAAAAAGAAGCGGTTTCCAACTACATCATGCATCATATACCGGACTGGGCACTTGATATCTAGTACGTGATCAGGGGTAAGTGTTCAGGGGCACCACACGGAGTCTCGTCCCTCGCTTACCCGGAGTCTCGCAGGCTCGCTTACCCGGAGTCTCGCAGGCTCGCTTACCTCTAGGCGGATTCCTGTCCGAGTATACCCTGCGGCATAGGGGGCACCCCTTCGTCGCCAAGAACAAAACCTCCGTCCAGGCGTAAGGTGGCTCCGGTCATGAAGTCCGCCTTCTCAAGTACGAACAGGACGGTTTCAGCCACCTCCTCTGGTGTACCGGTTCGGCCGACCAGGGTATGATCGAGTATCTGTTGTCGCTGGTGCGTGGACAGGGCCTCCCATCCCCTGGTGCCCGGCCCATGTCTGCTGTCGATGATACCGAGCATGATTTCATTAACCCGGATTTTTGGTGCCCCGAGTTTTGCCCAGGTTCTGGTCAGCGTTTCCACTCCCCTGTTTGCCGCCGCATAGCCATCGTTGAACAATAATCCGGCAATACCGGACCGTCCGGTTATCGCTGCAACAGAGGAGAGGTTGATCACGCATCCCTGCGGTCGTTGCTTGAGCAGGGGCAGGCAGCTGGTAAAGACCAGCCATTTTGCGTGCAGGGTTGTCTCCAATTCACGTTGCCACTGCTCCCTGTTAATGTCCAGAGTATAGGGACCGTGGACAACCGGCATGCCGCCACGTTCTATATTGTTGATCAGGATATCCAGACCGTCTGTTTCCCTTTTGATGGTTTGCATCAGCTGCTCGACCATCCCGGCTTTTCGCAGGTCGGTCTCCGGAAAACTGTGTCCCGGGTTCATGGGAGAAAATTCATCGATCATTGATTCAACATCCTCCGGCCAGTCATACCAGGGAAGGATCAGGCGGACACCTTTTCGGGCCAGACTCCGGGCGATTGCCCGGCCAATACCTCTGGATGCCCCGAGTACCAATGCTGTTTTTCCATAAATATCCATGAATGCCGTCCGCGTTTGTGGTAATCTCTATTCTTTGTAACTGTTCAGGAGCACCGCACGGAGTCTGCGCTCGAAGTCTGCGCTATCCGAAGTCTGCGCTATCTGTTGCGGCTGGTGCCTGATAATCCGGCTAGCCGTGCTGGTTTATTCTTGTGACCGGCAAGGACTGTTTCGTTACGTCGGCCGGAGTTGAATGTCTGGATTCTACACCTCTTGTATCTACTATAAATGTTTTCAGGGACCACGCAATGCGGAAAAATCGTTTTTCTTTTATAATCACGGGCAAGCACACACTTTTCATCCTGCTCTCTCTTGCGGTTCTGCTTGCCGGCTGCGGCTTGAAACCGCCCGCAGCAGATACCGTCACTACGGTTCCCTGTATCAGTCAGGGGTGGCCCCAGGACAACAGTGATCTCCCGGTTGATCCAAAACTGGTTTTTGGAACCCTTGAGAATGGACTCCGCTATGTCGTTGTCAAGAACCGGGAACCGAAAGACCGGGTGGCGCTCTACCTTGATGTTCAGGCCGGTTCACTCAATGAGACCGATGCCCAGCGTGGTCTTGCCCATTACCTTGAGCACATGCTCTTTAACGGGACGACCCATTATCCGCCCGGCACCCTGATCGAGTATTTTCAGTCGATCGGCATGAGCTTTGGCGCCGATACCAATGCTCATACCTCCTATGACGAGACTGTCTATAAGCTGCTCCTCCCCTCAGGCAGCCGGGAAAGCCTTGACAAGGGCATGCTGGTTCTGGCCGATTATGCCCGGGGCGCGTTGCTGCTCGAAAATGAGGTGGATCAGGAGCGGGGCATAATTCTGGCTGAAAAGCGGAGCAGAGACTCGGCCTCTTCAAGGGTTTCCAAGAAACTGCTCCAGTTTGAGTTTGCCGGGACCAGGATTGCCGATCGTGATCCCATCGGTACGGATCAGACTCTGCAATCGGCAAACAGTCGCCTGCTGCGTTCTTTTTATGAGGCCTGGTACCGACCGGAGAATATGATCGTGGTCCTGGTTGGAGATACCGACCCCGATCAGGCTGTTGCAACCATTCGGCGGTATTTTTCTCCCCTGAAGGCCGGCCATGTGGAGCCGAAATGTTTTGATCTCGGCCGGGTCAAAGACTCCGGTCTGGGGGTTTTTTATCGCTACGAGCCGGATCTCGGCGTAACCAGGATCGGTCTCTCTACGGTCTGGAATATCAAGCCCCGGGAGGATACCGTTGGCTGGGAAAAGAAACAGCTGCTGGAGTATGTGGCAGCATCTCTGCTCGACAACCGGTTACAGCATCTGGTCAATGCCGGGAACAGCCCACTGACCAAGGCACGAGCATATTCCGGTATTTTTGTCCGTCACTTTGGATACTTCGGGTTGAGTGCAGAGGCCGGCGCCGATAAGTGGCGGCAGGGGTTATCCCTGCTGGAACAGACCCTGCGCCAGGCCCTGGAATATGGCGTGACGGACTCGGAGCTGGAACGGGTGAAGCAGGAATTCAAGGCAGAGCTTGAAAAAAATGTTCAGACCGCGCAGAGTGAGGACAGCGGCAAGCTGGCCATGGAGATCATTCAAAAACTCAACTCAAATGAAGTGGTGCTTTCGCCGCTTCAGGAAAAAGAGCTCTATGGCAGGATGTTATCAAAGATAACGACTGCCGACATTGAAGAGACGCTGCAACGGATGTGGAACGGCAAACGGCATCTTGTAGATGTTGCCGGTACCGCTGACCTGCGCAAGGGCAAATCTTCCCCTGAGCAGCAAATAGAACAGGTATGGAGGGCGTCGGCCGGGGCACCCGTTGAGGCCTGGAAACAGGCGGAGGTAACCGAATTTCCGTACCTGGCCCCGCCTGCGCATTCCGTGCCGGTCCAGCAGGTCATCCCGCACAGAGCCATTGATGCGGCAACCACGATTCTTGCAAATGGATTACGCATTAATGTCAAGAAAACCGACTTTGAGGACCGGGAGGTTCTGCTGTCGGTGAACTTCGGTCGGGGGCTGCTGTCGGAACCGGTTCCGGGGCTGGGAAAGCTGGCCACGGCGGTTGTCCACCAAAGTGGTGTCGGACGGATGACCCGTGAACAGCTTGATGTTGCCCTTGCCGGTAGAAACGGTCGGGTCGATTTTTCGGTGGGGCCGGAGAGCTTTGCCTTTTCCGGCAAGGGGCTCAGCAGCGAGCTGGAGCTGATGCTGCAGTTGGTTTATACCAATCTCAACGATCCGGCATTTCGCCCTCAGGCCTATGCCAGGAGCATGGAGCGATTCGGCCAGATGTATGCGGCCATGCAGAATTCTGTGGAGGGAACGTTGCAGTTGCAGGGAGACCGGTTTTTTGCCGGCGGCAACCCGCGGTATGGTCTTCCGTCCCGGGATGCCTTTATGCAGCTTCGGCTTGAGCAGGTCAGAAAGTGGCTGGAAAAACCCTTTGCCCATGCACAGCTTGAGGTAACGGTGGTCGGTGACGTGGAGCCGGAAAAGGTTGTTGCTCTGGTCCGCAGGTATTTTGGTGCCCGGGAGGGAAAACCTGCAACCTTTGGAAAAAGAGCGCCGGTCGTCTTTCCGGTCGGCAGGGAAAAGGAGGTTTCTGTGCCCTCGGCTGTGGACAAGGCCGTGGTCGCGGTCGGCTGGCCCACCGATGATTTCTGGGACATCTCACGCACCCGGAGGTTGAGCGTGCTGGCCTCGGTCCTTGAGGACCGGTTGCGCCGGACAATTCGTGAGAAGCTTGGCGCCACCTACTCGCCGGTGGCCTACAACTTCTCAAGCAGAGTTGATGCGGGGTTTGGTGTGCTGCGCTGTCTGTTGACCGTGGACCCGTTGCAGATCGGGCAGGTACGGAAAACAATAGCAGATATTGCCGAAGAACTTGTCCGGCAGGGTATAACCGCAGAAGAGCTGCAGAGGAATATTGCCCCCATTGAAACATCGATCAGGGATCTCCAGCGAACCAACCGCTACTGGCTGGAATCGGTGCTCGTTTTATCGGGTCGGCATCCGCAACAACTGAAATGGCCGGTGACCCTGCGTGACGACTTCGCTTCCATCACCAGGGAGCAGATCAATGCTTTCGCGCAGAGGTACCTTCAGGAGAACAGGTCGGCAACCTTGATTATCCGGCCGGATCCAAAGAAGTAATATCGTAAACGTTTACAATTATCGTAAACGTTTACAATTTGGATGTGTAACTATTCAGGTAGGGGCATAGCCGTCAAGCTAAGACGAATACCGTAACATATCAGCTGGTTGCATCACGTAGGAGCCCGCCCCTGCGGGCGATTGTCGGCAGAAACATCAATATGACGCATAATTATCGCCCGCGGGGCGGGCTCCTACGGTATTGTT
>DRKH01000526.1 GCA_011051825.1 Desulfobulbus sp. | reverse complement strand
CAACTTTTTTATCTCGCAACTATCACACTTCTTTATATTTATCATGCTTCCCTGCCCATTGAGGATTGAGAAAAAATATTCCTGGTGGGTGAGGAGTGATGGCAATAGTTTTTTATATAAATTGTTTAGTTGTTATTTCATCTGTTTGCAATCTGTATTTTTTTAAAGTTGCTGGTCTTTTTTATTTGAAACTGATTTTTCGGGTGGAGGATATTTTGCTGTTGTGTATTATGCATAGTGTGTATAATGCGATATATGCGTTATCGTATTTTCTGTATTTTAAATCGATTTTTAATAACTTGCTAAAATATCAAATTAAATATGAACAAGTATGAGATTGAGCAGCGGTTAAGCTCATTTGGAGACTATCTGTTAAGGCGGCAGCTGGTTGCTCCGGGTAAGGAAAAATTTTTCATTATATGGCTCAGGCGGTATTTGACGGAAGCTCCTGCTTTAAAGGGGCGTACCTGGGAGGATAAACTGCCTCAGTTTCTGGAGCATTTGTCCCGGAACCCGCAGATAGCTCCCTGGCAGGTTGATCAGGCTGAGCAGGCTGTCCGGCTTTATTCGTTTAATTATTTTGCGGAACAGAAAAAAGCGGTCGGTAAGTCAACTGCAGGCGCATCCGGTGAAAATATCAGCAGATTTGACAGTCGACAGGCTTTGGCCGATGTCAGGGAGTGGATGCGGATAAAGCACTATGCTTATAAAACGGAACAGTCGTATCTAAGCTGGTGTTCCCGTTTTTTTACCTATTCTCAAGAATGCAGGGGCGTTGATGAGTCCGGGCATATTGAGGTTTCTGCGGAATTGATAAAGGATTTTCTCGCCCGGCTTGCTACCCAGCGAAAAGCCGCCAAGTCAACCCAGAATCAGGCGTTCAGTGCTTTGCTTTTTTTGTGCAGGAATGTGCTGCATCTTGAATTGCATGACATGGAGAAGAACCTCCGTGCCCGGCCTGGAAAAAAGCTGCCGGTTGTTTTGTCTCCTGCAGAGGTGAAACATCTTTTCTCTTTTGTTACAGGGACAACCGGCCTGATTCTCAGACTCATCTACAGCTCAGGGCTACGCCTCAGTGAATGTGCGCGGTTGCGGGTAAAGGATATAGATTTTGATCAGAACCTGCTTTTTGTCCGTTCCGGAAAAGGTGATAAAGATCGGTCAACCATTCTTGCCGGGCAAATTCAGGCTGAACTCAAGACGCATCTTGAAGAGGTCAGGCAACGTCATGTAAAAGATCTGGCAGACGGGTTTGGCGAGGTGTACATGCCGGGCGCTCTGGATATAAAATATCCTGCAGCCTGTAGGGAGTGGGGATGGCAGTATGTCTTCCCCAGCAGCAGGCTTTCCGTAGACCCCAGGAGCAAGAAGACCCGGCGGCACCATATAAGTGACGGGGCGATTCAGAAAATGATGAAAAAGGCGGTCAGAGAAGCGGATCTGGTCAAGCCTGCTTCTGTTCATACCCTTCGCCACAGTTTTGCAACCCATCTTCTGCTCAACGGAGTTGATCTCAGGCAGATTCAGGAGTATCTCGGGCATAACAGTGTGGAAACCACTATGATTTACACCCATGTTGTAAAAAATATGCGAAATCCGGCTGTCAGTCCTCTTGACCTGCTTGATCAGATGACCTCCGGCAGGTAGTTTTTCTCCAGTCCTCCCGGTGGACCTCCGCTGAGGAGTCCGAGGCGACCTGCAGGGGACGCCGGCCGACGAAGATGACCGGTGAAATCGGGAACCATCCTCGATTAGTATCCAAAATGCCGGAAAAAACGAGTTGCACGGTCTGTCCCCGGAAGCAGGTTGACTGCCGGCCGGCCATCAGGCTGAAGAATCTTTTTTTTTTTGGCCGGGTTTTTTTATAGCAATGGTGTCATGTCTTCAAGTTTCGATATAGGAATTGCTGGATAGTGTTTATCGATGAAAAGCATTCCGGCACAACGATGCTCGTGCTATCTCTTGTGAATGACGTTGTTTTTTTTCTTGATGCGAAACATCCTCCATGCTATATATTTGACAAAATAAGAAAAAGCCAAACTTGTTGAAAAACAAGGACGGAAAGCCACGGGTCTCCATCAAGACAGCCGGGTTGCCGAAAAAACGAAAATGAGTTTTTTGGCAACCCGGTTTTTTTTTCTTAAAAATCAGCATTCCCGCAGAGCGGGCACAACAAATAATGAAAAAGAAGCAGGCTGGTTCCGTGATACCGCAGAGCGGATGTCACGAGGCCTGGGATATTTCGAGCCACTCGCTGCAGCCGCTCTGCGGTGCTGCGTGTCTCTCGGTGCTCTGCGCCATTTTCATAATACAATAACCTTATAATCTCAGTCGCCGTTTTTGCCTGTTTGAAAGGTTTGGCCGGGTTGTTTCCGATGTAATCAGCGAACGTTCGTGTTCGTCGTTCAATTTGTTCTTTGACAAGATCAAAGATCGCTTATCAGGTTCAAACCGTGCTGTGCGGCGGTTTAAATTGCCTGTTTCCTGTTTTCTGTTCCCTGTTTTCTGCAGGCCTGCAGTACCCTGATATCAATCCCGAACTCTACCCGTGCAGACAACTGCACAGCGTTCATGCCTGAACCCGCGGAAGTCTCTTTTTCCGTAGCGTCGCAAGGTCTGACATCGCCGGGTAGAGAACAGGACGGAAACGCCGGTGCTTCCCGAAGGCACCGGAATTCCCATTTTCCCCGCATCTAAACTGTTTACATCGAGAAGGTATCTCGTGTTGATGCCGATAGATGGTCGGCCTTTCCTGTGCCGTATCGATAACCTGAAAAGTGATGACTCAGCACTGTTTTGATTTTTAAAAAATCCATGCAGAGGAGGTTTTTGATGCAGCAAACGGAGATATTGCAGGTTGTGGATGTACAACATGGCTTAACCGGTCGGATAATCAATTTTATACAAGGAGGGATGTGATGCCGGTCTCACCAACATACCCTGGGGTTTATATTCAGGAGAAACCAAGCGGAGTACGCACCATAACCGGTGTTGCAACCTCAATCGCGGCGTTTTTTGGACGTGCTCAAAAGGGGCCCATTAACAAGGCGGTACGGATACTGAGTCTGTCGGATTTTGAAAGAAAATTCGGTAAACCACATCCGAAGAGTGATCTTGGATACAGTGTGCGCCAGTTTTTTAATAACGGCGGGGCGGATTGTCATGTGGTACGGCTTGCCCATGGCCCGCGCAAAGCCCGGCTCACACTGCTGGATATCAACTCGCGCAATATGTTCGTGCTGTCGGCTAAATCCCATGGCAGCTGGGGAAACGGGATTCGGATTGAGGTTGATTATAATACCACCAATCCGGATGAGACCTTTAACCTGATTGTTATCCAGCAGGAAAATGGAAAGGAGGTAGCCCGTGAAACCCATAGCCGGCTGAGTGCGGATCCGGGATCCCCTCGTTTTATGCCTGCTTTTGTGTCGCAGAGTTCAGACCTTATTGATATCTCCCTTCATCCCGATGCTCAACCCGGTGGTGCTTCCGATATTGCTGTTTACACCCCGGGTACCAGCATAGACGGCTTTAGCCAAAGTCGTGTTTTCCAGACCCAGCCCATCGGCCCCTTTCGTACGGAATTTGCCGGAATTCTGACCTCCGGCCCGCATTTTGAGATAAATGTGGATGACACCCAGTATGTGCCCATTGATCTGACAGGTATTCTTGGTGGTCCCAGTCCTGCAATTACCGGAACAACCTGGACTCTTGATGAAATGGCTAATGAAATAGCGCTCATGATCAATACCCAGCTCACCGCAGCCGTGCCCACTGTACGTGTAACCTGCCGGTGGTCTCCGGTCACTTCGGTAAGCAGCAACTTCAGGGCGTTAAGGATCGTCTCAGACAGCGGCAGTGGTACCATTGCCGGCAATCAGCGGACAAGTGTTCGTATCCGTCGAGCTGCTACCGGTGATTATGCCGGGCCAATGATGTTCGGCATTGATCAGGGGGGGATAGAGGTCAACCGCTACAGCGGGTTCCGCCCGGTTCCGACCGCTGCATTTTTTCATGATGTTAACAAGGTTGTATCCCTTGGAGGATTGGACCGGGATGCAATCGGCTCCATCCAGATCGATGGTGTGTCACCGGCTGTTTCGTTTGATTTTACGGGTATGACACCGAGCAATACCGATCCATGGTTTCTCGATTCAAATGGTACCTTCGACGGAATACGGGAAAAACTCAGGGCGATCGTGCAGGCTGTAAATGCAGATGCCACTCTGGCGTACACGGCTGAACTCTGGGGGTATCATCTTGCCTTGCTTGCCAAAGGCGGATCAATGAATGCGACGGTTACCGGTATTGTCTCGGCAAGCGATCTCACTCTCGGCGGGGCTAATTTTACCCGTAATGTTCGCAGGTATAGTCTGGGCGTTGTCTCCGGTACCGGGAGTTATCAGCTTGCCGGTACGGCCGGTATTGATGACGGCGACGATGGAACCGTCCCGCAGTTGAGTGATTTTTCCGGCAGTGAGACCACTAAAACCGGTTTTCATGCCCTGGATGATGTTGATCTTTTCAACCTGATGATCATTCCCGGCGACGAGGAAATTCCTGCCGCAACCCATGCCTCGATCTGGGCACCGGCCAGTACATACTGTGAAAAGCACCGTGCCTTTCTACTCATGGATGCTCCTGTCTCCTGGACAACGAACGGATTGCCCTCTGTAAAAAGCAATACCTCACTTATCGATTCGTTTCGTATCGGTTCCGTAAAGAAGAATTCAGCGGTCTTTTATCCCCGTCTTAAATACAATCGAGATGGTCTGATGAAGTATATCGGTGCCTCCGGTGCCATTGCCGGACTCATGGCCCGTACCGATGCCGGCCGCGGCGTCTGGAAAGCACCGGCCGGTATTGAAGCGGATATCCGTAACGTGTCCGGTCTTGATGTGAAGCTGACCGACATGGAGAACGGCGTCCTGAATAAGAAAGGCGTCAACTGTCTTCGAGTCTTCCCGAACGGCATCGTCAACTGGGGTGCGCGTACCATGGACGGCGATGATGATTTCGGCAGCGAGTGGAAATACATCCCGGTCCGGCGTCTGGCACTCAATATTGAAGAGTCACTCTACCGCGGCACCCGCTGGGTGGTGTTTGAGCCCAACGATGAACCGTTGTGGGCGAAAATTCGCCTTAATATAGGGGCCTACATGATGTCCCTGTTTCGGCAGGGTGCCTTTCAGGGCAGCGGTCCCAAGGAAGCCTTTTTTGTGAAATGCGATAAGGAAACGACCACCCAGGATGATATCAACAAAGGCATCGTCAATATCCAGGTTGGTTTTGCACCGCTGAAGCCTGCGGAATTTGTGATTATTACAATTCAGCAGATGGCGGGCGACCTGTAAGCTTGAGGCACCCTTGATTTAAAATTCGGATAAGGAGAACGACAGATGGCTAACGGTTTTGTAGTCAATGCCCACCGATTTGATCCCTACAAGAATTTCAAGTTCAGAATTCTGTGGGACGGCAAGCCGGTATTAGGCGTGAGCAAGGTCGGGGCACTCAAACGCACCACCGAAGTTGTGAAGCACAGAAGCGGCGGTGAAAACAGCATCGACCATAAATCCCCGGGCCGTACCAGCTATGAAGGCATAAGTCTGGAACGAGGCATCACCCATGATGTTGAATTCGAAAAGTGGGCAAGTATGACCCATACCTATGAGGGCGATTCCATGATGGATCTGGCCGGGTATAAAAAAGACCTTGCCCTGGAGGTGATGAATGAAAAAGGGCAGGTTGCACTGCGCTACTTCCTCTATGCCTGCTGGGTGAGCGAGTTTACAGCCGTGCCCGATCTTGATGCCAATGCCAATGCGGTGGCTATTGAGAGCATCAAGATAGAACTGGAGGGATGGGCGCGCGATATCGATACCACCGAACCGGACGAATCTTCTTAAGCTGGGGATTATGGCACAACATGAAGCCGACCCCGCATTGGACCGGGCTGATCTGCTGCAGTGGCCCATCATTGATGCCGTTGCAACAGAGGCGGACAGTGAGGCTGAATCTGTGTATGCCCGGCCTTTTCTGACTGTCCAGCCTGATCTCGATCTTGATTTTGAACGGTTACGGACATCGGTCTTGACCTCGT
>DRKH01000525.1 GCA_011051825.1 Desulfobulbus sp. | reverse complement strand
AGATCTGATCAATCATCCACATATTCAAGACGTGTTCGGGGATGATCTTGATGTATATCTGGCTGTGGATTCCATCCTGTCCAGAATCAGGCCGAAATGACCGGGGCGCAGGCGGGCCTGCTGTCCATGCATTCATATACCTGTAGAGTCCTACTCCCTGTAACTAATACGCTATACCTACGTCGATTTGTCTTCCGGACCGAATAAACTGAATCTGGTTTTTGCCAACAGCAAAGGTGAAATCCTTGACTATGACGGCCTGTACATGGCCGGCGGCAGCGCGGGTGTCTTCTGCAATCCGACGGCGGCGGAACTGATAGAGCTGCCCGAAGGCAGTGAACTGTTTGTCCTCCCATCCCGCCTGCCGATCGGCCTGGAGCCGGATACCCTGGAACCGGCACTGCTCGACACCAATCCCTATGCACCCGGCGAGGCCATCCAGGCCGTCGCCGCCTTCATGGCCCCGGCCCATACCGCCGTTTATACCACAGCCTACCAGACCGTTGGCGAGCATCCGCCCCTGCTGCCGCTTTTTGCCTATACCGCAGTGGGTTGGCATGATGGTAAATTTTATGTTGCCGCCTTCAGGTCCGATGCCGATATTCGTCAGGATCCGGTCCAGTTTGATCAGGAACACATAAATAGAAAAACCTGGAAAAAACTCCAGCAATATCCGGATAACCGGTTGATCCAGCATCTTGGCAAATGCTGCCTGACCTATGGCTGTCCCGCCGCCCGCAACCTGTTCCTGGGTCGCTGGGAGGCCCCTCTCCCCTGCTCTCCGGTCTGTAACGCCTCCTGCGTCGGCTGCATATCCCTGCAACCCTCCGGCTGCTGCCAATCCACCCAGGATCGTATCCGCTTTGTGCCGAGCCCGGCGGAAATTGCAGAGGTTGCAATTCCCCACCTGCAGACGGCACCCAAACCGGTGGTCAGCTTTGGTCAGGGCTGCGAGGGAGAACCTCTGCTCCAGGCCGATACCATCCGTCGTGCCATTAAACGCATCCGTGCCGAAACCGACAGGGGCACCGTCAACCTCAACACCAACGGCAGCCTGCCCGATGCGGTGGAACAACTGGCTGCTGCCGGACTCGACTCCATCCGGATCTCCATGAACAGCGCCCAGCTCAAATATCATGGCCGCTACTACAGACCCAAAGGATTTGACTTCACCGATGTCCGCCGTTCCATACGGATCATGAAGGCCCATGGACGGCATGTTTCCCTCAACTACTTTATTCTGCCCGGTTTTACCGACGACCCCGAGGAGTTCAGGGCCCTCTGCGAGTTGATCTCCACCGAGCGCCCTGACCTGATTCAACTGCGCAACCTGAATATGGACCCCGAATATTACCTGCGTTCCATCGATTTTATCCCTGCCGGACCGGCCATGGGGATGATGCCCTGGCACCGGGAACTGCAGCAACGGTTTCCCGGTCTGCGCTTTGGCTATTTTAATCCCGCCTTGCAGTAGAAGGGCGGCTACAGAGCAGAACAGGGGAAGTTCATGGGGAAAGTGCGGCCGCAACCTCCCGGGTTTCAACCACCTTCAGGCCATCAGGATCCGTCCTGGCAAAAAAATCAACGGCCTGCTGCCAGGCCAGAACCGGAGTTGTACTTTTCTGGACCGCCATTGCCAGATGATGGCCAAAGGGATAGTTGAGGGCAAAATAATGGGTAAACTCCTTCAGCCGCCCCAGTCTCCGCTCCGGACGAAAACGAGTCAGCCCCAGGGCAAACTGCGCATAGAGCTGCGGCAGGACAATTTCGGGCATGGGAATATCGACAGAGTATATTTCCCGGGCAATTTCGGCAAACAACCAGGGTTTCTGGGCTGCCGCCCGGCCGATCATCAGGCCGTCGGCACCGCTTAAGGCAAGACAGCCGGCAGCATCCTCCACTGAAAAAATACCGCCGTTGGCCACAACCGGAATGTTGAGCCACTGTTTAACCTTGCCCACCCACTCCCAGCGCGGCTTACGGCAGAACGATTCTCCCCGCAGCCGGGCATGCACCGTGAGCATATCCAGCCCTTCATCCTGCAGCATCAGACAGAAATCTCGTAGAACCGGGCCATTAAGATCTTCACCCAGACGAATTTTTGCAGTCAGCGGGAGGTCTGTTTCCCGACGGGCGGTCCGGATAATCTGCCGCACCCGGACAGGATCCGACATCAGGGAGCTTCCTCCACCTGCCTTCCTGACCCTCGGGGCCGGACAACCGAAATTTATATCGACACAGTCGGCGGCAAAACGATGTAGAGCATCCATGGCCGGTGCAATCTGCTGCACATCGGTGACAAGAAGTTGGTAGGAAAGAGGTTTTTCACTTTCTGAACGTATCAGAAAAGGGGATATCCGCTGATTTTCTACCGGCAACCGTCTGGCCGACAGCATTTCCGTCGACAGCAACCCGATTCCTCCATAGGAGAGCAACAGGGTTCGAAGTGCCGAATGGGTCAAACCGGCCATGGGGGCAAGCAGCAGCGGTGTGGAAAAGATTTTATTGTGTATTTTCAACATAACCGACCGGCCATAAAAAAACCCGATTTCGTAATCCGTTTTGCTTGACAAACCTGAGGAATCATGTATTATTCACCGTTGAGAATGATTATTTAATAAGGCTTTTTTCATTGAACCGCAACCATTATACCATAGAGTAGATCATGAACGCACCAACACCGATGATTCGTCTGACCACCCAGCGACAGATTATTCTTGAAGAACTTTCCAAAGTCAAAACACACCCGACCGCCAGTGAAGTATACGACATGGTACGTAAACGCCTGCCCAGAATCGGCCTGGGTACCGTGTATCGCAACCTTGAACTTATGGCCGAAAACGGCATGATATTAAAACTCGAGGTCGGCGGGACCCAGAAACGCTTTGATGCTACCACCGATGCCCATTACCATATTCGCTGTTCCTGTTGCGGCAAGGTTGATGATATCGACATTCCTGTTATCGAATCACTTGTCGGTGCGGCTGCAGAGAGCTCCTCCTACCAGATCCTCGGGCATCACGTCGAGTTTACCGGCATGTGTCCGGAGTGTCAGAAGAAAGAGGGTGTTGCAACCATCCATTAACACTGCAGATCGATAGAGTTGAACGGGAGTCTTGATTTTTTCATGGACTCCCGTTTTTTTTTGCATACTCAGGGTTCGCTCAACAATAACTTCGCATTCTGAGGCGCACTTTGAACATTTAGAAAAGCGATCTTCAATTATGCAATCCTCACCGTAGCCCTGCTACGCCTGCGGTTGCATGCAATCAGATCACTTCTCTAAATGT
>DRKH01000524.1 GCA_011051825.1 Desulfobulbus sp. | reverse complement strand
GAAATAACGGCAGCACCTCGGATTCCGGCGTCGCCCTGAACCTTGATCCGTCGACAATGATGGTTAAAGAGGGTTGACGGTTGATCAGGGGCGATCGCTGATTGCCTGCAGTTCCTGCCGGCAACGGTTTTTCTCGCCCCTGCCGTGGTATCCGTAACAGAGGACAGAAGGCAGAGGACAGAGGTTGGAATAGTCAGCCGCCCGGAGTCTCTGCTCCCCTTACCTGCGGCGATAACAACTGTGACCAGTCTCCATGCTCTGTCCGGTTTTATTGTATGTTATGCCGACTTGCCGGAAATGCTGGTTTTTCTGAAAATAGCCCACGAAGCACTTTCGATTCAGGCCATTTTCATGGTTCGAAGTCTACGCTATCTGTTGTAGCTGAGGTCGAAAAATCCGGTCCAGCCATGCAGGTTTGTCCGAAAATAGCCTCGAAGATGGGAACTTTTTAAGCTGTTTTCATAGTTGGTTGTGGCTGTGACCCGAGAATTTGGTCCAGCCATGCTGGTTTATCTGTAAATGGCGCAGAGCGCCGGAGGTACTACGCAGCACCGCCGAGCGGTGCTGCGAGAGCTATGTTGTTACATTGCTCCGCGGTGTACCGTCCTGATGTTTTGCTATAAAAAATGGTTCCTGCCCGCTCTGCGGGTAAACGAGTGCCCTGAAATAGAACATTTTCATCATTTGTTGAGGCTGTAAAGTTAAAAACCCGGAGTCTGCACTTTGCTCCGCTTACCTGGTCCAGCCATGCTGGTTCATCTGAATTCATATGCGTTTTCGTCCCTGCATAGACCTGCACAACGGCCGGGTAAAGCAGATTGTTGGTTCAACGCTGTGTGCGGCTGATGCCGACCATCCCCGGACGAATTTTTCTTCTGATTTTCCCTCTTCCCATTACAGTCGACTGTATCGCCAGGATGACCTGCGCGGCGGACATGTGATCATGCTTGGTCCCGGTAACGAGGATGCAGCAATCGACGCCCTGAGCGCCTGGCCCGGAGGATTGCAGATCGGCGGCGGCATTACCGATGAAAATGCCGTACTCTGGCTTGAACGGGGAGCCTCCCATGTTATTGTGACCTCATATGTTTTTCATGACGGTCTCCTTGATATGGAACGTCTGCGTTCCCTTTGCCGACTGGTTGGCCGGAACCGGCTTGTTCTGGACCTGAGCTGCCGGCAGCAGGGCAATGCCTATTATGTCGTCACCGATCGATGGCAGAAGTTTACCAGCCTGCAGATTTCCGGCCTGGTGCTTGAGGAGCTGGCCGGATACTGCGATGAGTTTCTCGTCCATGCCGTGGATGTCGAGGGTAAATGCATGGGCGTGGACAAACGGCTGATTCATCTTCTGGCACAAACTACTCCTGTTCCAGTGACCTATGCCGGAGGCGTCGCCTCGATGGCGGACCTGGAATTGGTTCGGGATGCAGGACACGGAGATCTTGATGTCACCGTCGGTTCGGCCCTGGATATCTTCGGCGGTACCGGCCTGCGGTACCAAGAGGTGGTTGCGTTCTGCGGTCCATAGAGATTGGAGGGCATTGTGGCTGACAAGGAAGTATCATGCTCGGAGCTGGCGGAAATCAAACTTTTTGTTTCCGATGATCTGTATCGCGCCTTTCAGCGTTGCGTCTGGATTCTTGTCCACGAGACGGGTCGTGATCAACTCGATATCATGCAGGAAGTTGTCCATGATTTTCTCGTCAAACATGAGTGTTGACGGCCGGCCTCCGGGCCTGCACCATACGTATATGTACAAATGAACTGCCCGGCTATCCCGCTTCGTATCCGTCGCGCGGAGCCGGCTGATTGTCAAGCCGCAGTTTTATTTTCCGATAATTTGCCTGCTGCGCTTGACCAGTTCTTTTCCTTCCTTTAGTATGAAAATTGGTGGTTGTTGTTGAGTGACCGCCTGCAGTGGTCATAACTGCGAACCCTTACCGTATTACATACTTCTGCCCATGGATGATCGGGAAGCCCGGTTACGAAAAATTCGTAATTTTGTCAAAAGAATGCCGAGCCTGTCTACAACGGTCAGCAAGGTCCTTGAGATCTGCAGCCGACCGGATACGGCCCCTAATGATTTAAACAAGGTGATCTCTCTTGATCCGGTTTTGACCGGTCAGGTGCTCAAGCTCATCAATTCGGCCTATTATTCTCTGATGAATAAGGTCACCTCTCTGACCCGGGCCATTATTATGCTCGGTTTAAATACGGTCAAAAATTTAGCCCTTTCAACGGCTATTATCCGCAGTGTCGGCCAGACAAAAAAATCCAAGGCGTTGCCCATAAAAAAATTCTGGGCCCATTCCATCGGCGTTGGCGTGACGGCCAAATTGTTTGCCGCTGCTCTGGATGTTCCCATGGCGGAGCGAGAAGAATATTTTGTCGCCGGGCTCCTCCATGACCTGGGCAAGGTACCCTTTGGAGACGAGTACACCGAAGTGCTGATGCTGACCAGGCAGCGACAACTCTCACTGGTGCGAGTCGAGCAGGACATGCTTGGCCTGGACCACCAGGAGGTGGGCGGGCTTATTGCGGAAAAATGGAAGTTGAACGAGGCCATTACCGAGGCCATCTGTTATCATCACTCTCCTGAACTTGCCGCGCCGGAAAACCGGCAGCTGGTTGCAGCCATAGCCCTGGCGGACTGCTATATCTGTCTCTTTGATATCGGATATGCCGGCAATCGCTATCCCGACGAGGATCAGCTGGCAACGGCCCTTGAACTCACCGGTCTGTCCTGGCAGACTATTTCCGGGATGTCCGATGCCGTGGAGGAGGAAATTCACAAGGCCGAGATCTTTTTACAGGTATAATCCGGTTGTAACTGATCACGGGGTTGATAACTAATTATTTTCGCAACCCCTTAATTGTAACTCGCCTCAGGTGCTCCGCATTCGAAGTCTCCGCTGCGCTCCGCTTATCTGTGCAGGCGCGCCAGTTCGCTATAGACCGTCTATGCGGGCTGGCGCGACCGTGCAAAGGCGGGGTGCCTGTGACGAGTT
>DRKH01000523.1 GCA_011051825.1 Desulfobulbus sp. | reverse complement strand
CAGCGCCGATGGTACTGCATGGGTGACTATGTGGGAGAGTAGGTCGCTGCCGATTCTTTTAAAGACAAAACCCCTGTCAGATAACTCTGACAGGGGTTTTGTTGTTTGGGGGTATTGCTTTTATACTATTCCCGTAATATCTGCTTGTATATATCGCTGACCAAATCAACTTTGGTCAGCGATATTTTTTGAGATGCCCCCCTCTCTTTCCCTTCTTCTTACTTCCCGTCAGCCTGTGCCTTTCCTCTGCCCTGTTATTTACTCAACAACCGGTGCACCTCTCCAGCCAGCTGCTCTGCAGTAAATGGCTTTGCCAGATACCCGTCAATGCCAATCTTGGTCGATGATTCAGCAGTGACATGTTCGGAATAGCCGGTACAGAGCAACACGGGTATGTCCGGCCGAATCTTTCGAATCTCCTTGAACAGCTGCAGGCCGGTCATCTCCGGCATGGCCATATCCGTGATGACCAGGTCCAGCATTTCCTGCTGTTTTTTAAAGATGTCCAATGCTTCAACACTAGAGGTGGAGGCGATGGTTACATACCCTGCCTTTTCAAGGGTTTGTACCTCATAATCGACGATCTGCTGTTCATCGTCCACAAGAAGCACCCTGCCCTCTCCAATAAGAAACTCAACCTCGCCGACATTATTTCTCAACTCGGTATCAGGTATCCTGGGAAGGTAGACCGTAAAAGAACTTCCCTCGCCCGGTATTGATTGTACAGTGACCGCACCGCCGTGATCATTTACTATTCCATGTACAACCGACAATCCTAAACCGGTTCCTTCATTTTTATCTTTGGTCGTAAAATAGGGCTCAAAAATACGATTGAGATGCTCTCTCGCAATGCCCCTGCCATTATCTGCAACGGTCAAGGTTACATATTCACCGGCAGGAAGATTGCCCAGATCAACGCCCTCGTGTGGGGCAAGTAGAACACTGTCAAGGGTTACCCTGATCCTGCCGTTCTGATCAGCCAGGGCCTGATAGGCATTGGTACATAGATTCATCACGACCTGATGTATCTGGGTCGGATCGGCCCGTACCATTGCCTTGGATCGGATATCTGTTGATATTTCAATGTTGGCCGGTAAACTGGCCCGTAAAAGTTTCAAGACCTCCTTAACTATGGGATCAACCCGAAGTGAAGATACATTTTTTTCCGTCTGTCGACTAAAGGTTAAGATTTGATCGATCAGCTTTCCAGCCCTTTCCGAAGCGGTAATAATCTCGGAGAGATTGCTCTTTAACAGGGTATTATCATTACATAAAATTACGGACAGTTCGGCAAACCCGAGTATTGCCGTCAATATATTGTTAAAATCATGTGCAATGCCACCTGCCAGGGTTCCAATGGCCTGCATCTTCTGTGATTGTCGAACAAGATTTTCAAGTTGATCCTGCCTTGTAATATCCCGTTTTACAGCAACAAAATGACTTATCTTGCCCTGTCGGTCCTTGACCGGCGTTATAATAACATCCTCTGTAAACAGAATCCCTGTCTTCTTTTTATTGATAATTTTGCCCTGCCATACCTTTCCGGCTGTGATATCCTGCCATAACAGCCTGTACAGATACTGCGGCATTTTTCCGCTTTTAAATACTCCGGGCTTTTTCCCGACCACCTCCTGCCAGGAGTAACCGGTAGTACGCGTATAGGCTGGATTAATATACTCTATTGTTCCTTCCGGATCGGTAATAACAACGGATTCCTCTGACTGTTCAACGGCGGTGGCCAGTAATCGTCGCTGTTCTTCTTCCACTATCCGTTCACTGAGATCATGATAGATCCGCTGGATAATTGTGCGCCCCTTTATGGTCGTGGTGCTGGCGCTTATCTGAACCGGAATCCGCCGGCCACTTTTATGGAGGACAGTAATATTGGTTGTGATACCGGAAATATTCCCTTGAATATATTCCCGGAAAAGCCTTCTGTGAAAATCATGATCTTCAGCCGGGTGCAACTCCTTTTGGTTAAGACCAATCAACTGGTCAATTGACCTTCCGGTCAATTCCACTGCTTTGGGGTTGGCCTCCAGCACCGTCAACGATTGGGCATCAAACAGGAAAATGGCATCACTGGAATTCTCCATCAGCAGCCTGTATTGCTCTCTGGAGTCGAAAAGTTTTTCTTCGATCTTTTTCCTTGCCGAAATATCCGTCACCGAGATCAATACCATATGTGCATCAGGGGGCGGCAGGACATCCACATTCAGGATTACGACCAGAGGGCGGCCGGTAAGGGTAAAGAAGTCTGTTTCCAGGGTGAAGTGCGTCTTTCCGTTCAACAATGCATGGACTATCGTTGTATAAGTGGAAAGTGAATTCTCGCTTATGATATCCCCTAGAGAGGACAGCAGATGTTCTTTATCATGAGCAGCAAAAAGCTCGAGGGTTACTGAATTAACATCAACAATCTCTATCAACTCGTGGGATGGAACAATAACATTGTCAGCCACGGAACCGGTCTGTTCCCGGCTGTCATCCGACCTGCTCCGACCGGCAGCCACAAGCAGGCGGGAGACATCAAGCATCCATAAGGAAATACTGGTATGCTGGAACAGGGAACGGAACCGCTGCTCACTCCGGAGAATTTCACTTTCAACTTTCTGCCGTTTCGCAATGTCACGCTGAATTGTTTCCATCAGCCTGACCGTATCGTAGGCGTGCTGCAACCGCTCGCCGGCAAGCTGAAAGAGATCCCGCTCATCCCGGGACCAATGACGGATCGAGCAGTCACAGAGGCCAAACAACCAGTGCCGGTCGTTTTTCATCTTCAGGATCATTGACAGTTGCGAACAATGCTCTTTTTTACCGGGACAACTTTCAAGGCACATTCGACAGTGCTCATCCTGGAAGGTCAGCGGCTGTTCTGCCTCTAAATGTTCCTTAAAATGAGTTCTAAGCCCGGAATCGACTTGAATAACGGCATCCTGCTCCAAAAAGCAGGGCGCATCAGAACGACAAGAAAAAAACAAACGGCGACAAGAAGGGGTGTCCTGGACACAGGGATAGAGAAGCCAGGCATTGTTTACCGAAAAAAAGTCCCGTACAGCATTGACGGTTGCCTGCATCTTTGCATCAACATTCTCTTCCTGCTCAATGATATCGGTGAGCAATTTCAGCTGCTGTATTGTTACAGTACCCATTTTGTACAACCTGAGACGTTATGGGCCGGCTGCCCTTTTTCCCTGTTTTAACAGATTCATCCAGTCAAGAAACACCCTTGTCCAGATCCGATATTCACGCCAATATCAAATGAAAGCAATGACCAGATGTTTTGAGTCTACCCAATTTAATCGGGCAATGGAACTGTTGATTTTAGTAATACCTTAATCCGTGAGCGGCACCTGTGCCGCAGTTTGAAGGGATCAAGGGTTGCCAATAGTCGCCTTTGCCATCCGGGTTGAGCTTGAGCGCTATCAGATGTAGTGCAGGTGGCCGCACCGCAGTACTGCTTCCAGGTGAAACGTAATCAAAAAGGCAAAGGTTTAGGACTGCGGAAAAAAATAATTCTCCCGTAATGTGTCGGATTTTGTACCGGACTCAAGGCGTGGACAGGGCTCATATTGATACTATCTGGCAACGCAGAAGCCGATGCAAAAGACAACCAGGAAGGGAGAGGTTTTTTTTTCGAAGTCCTTAGGTATTCTTCTGCTTGCACGATGTTCGCAACCCACTAAGACGACATGCTTTTCCGGTCTCGACAACCATTTGTCTTTTTTACAGCAGCAACATAAAAAAGCAGATTTTTATTGAGTAAAACTTATATTGAGTAAAGGTGGCTATCTGTTATATATATAAAGAATTAAGGTAACTATTCAGGCAGGGGCACAGAACTAGCCCAATCACCACCTGTAACTGTTCAGGAGTGCTCCATATCTGTGCAGTCAGGTCTGTGAGCTATAGTGACTCCTATGTGAATCAGGCCTGACCGTGCAGAGATGGGGTGCTCCTGAACAGTTACCAATTAAGAGAAAAACCACTCAAGCGACTATTGATTTCTTCCTTATTTCGGACTCTACATACGCATGGCGACAACAACAGCTGGAAAAGGAACCCTTTACGTGATTGCAACGCCCATCGGCAACCTGGAAGAAATCAGCCCGCGGGCTGTTCGTCTCTTAAGCGAAGTCGATCTTATTGCCTGTGAAGATACCCGTCATACCAGAAAACTGCTGAACCACCTGCAGATAACCACACCGCTGACCAGTTATTATCGCGAAAAGGAACAGTACAAGGCCGGGCTGCTCTTGGAGCAGTTAGAGAAAGGAGTCCGGATTGCCCTGGTCTCCGATGCCGGCACGCCGTGCATCTCTGATCCCGGTGCAGTTCTTGTCCGACAGGCACGGGCCGCCGCAATAGCTGTCGTACCGGTTTCCGGCCCATCCGCTCTGATCACAGCCGTCT
>DRKH01000522.1 GCA_011051825.1 Desulfobulbus sp. | reverse complement strand
TACCCCGGAACCCGGTCAGTTACGCCTGCAGCTCGGGACCCTCGGTGAGATCAGCACCTGGTCCGATGCGCCCATTGATTCGGCAGGGACATCCAGACTGGCCGCATCCGGGCCGAGGCAGGCAAGGGCCATGCAGCTGGTCACAGACGGGGCCGGATCCCTGACCAGGGAACTGGCCGGGCACAACGGGATCGCCCTGCTGGATGCCTATATCGTTGCCGGGGGAGTATCGCGGCCGGAAAGCCTCTGCCTGCCCGAGGAAGTCTACGGTCCGATGCGGGCGGGGGCCAGGGTGACCACGGCCCAGGCCTCGATCCGCCAGCGACATCAACAGTATGAGGCCCTCTGCAGTCAATACGAACAGACGCTCTATCTCTGCGTCGGTTCCGCCTTTACCGGCAACTATGACACGGTTATGGCCTGGAAAAAGGAGAATGATCCGGATGACCGGCTGGTGGTGCTCGATACCGGGGCCGCATCCGGACGTCTCGGCCTGATTGCCCTGCTCACGGCCCGGTACGCGGAACAGGGGGGCAGCGGGCCGGAGATCGTGGCATTTGCCCGGCAGTGCATTGACGACTGCAGAGAATTTGTCTTTATCGATGAACTCAAATATCTGGTTGCCGGGGGCAGGGTTTCAAAGGCGGGCGGGTTTTTCGGCGATCTGCTCCACCTGAAGCCGGTGATCAGCACCGGCCGGGAGGGGGTGCGCAGGGTCGGGGTCGTCCGCAGCAGAAGGGGCCAGCTCGACTTTGCCCTGGAAAAACTGGCTGAACTCTACGGGCAGGCTGACCCGGTGCTCTTGCTGCAGTACTCAGACAATAAAGAATGGGTCACCGGAACGGTCCGGCCGCAGATACTAAAAAAAATGCCCGGGGCCGAGATTTTTTGTCTGCCCCTGTCCCTGACCTCCGGGGTCCACATGGGGCCGGGCACCTGGGCCGTGGCCTGTGCGCCTGCCGACTGATATGCAACCGGCAATCATCATTCCCGTCTATAATCATGTTAAAAATATTGCCGGGGTCGTCCATCAGGCCCTGGAACTCGGGCTGCCGGTTTTTGTGGTAGATGACGGCTCCACCGACGGAACAGCGGAGCTTCTTGATGCCATAGAGGGGATTACCGTCCTCCATCACCCCGTGAACCGGGGCAAGGGTGCGGCCCTGCTGACCGGTTTTACCGCGGCCTGCAAAAAGGGATGCGACTGGGGCCTGACCCTGGATGGCGACGGTCAGCACCGGCCGGCGGATGCGGAAAAACTGCTTGCGGCTGTGGCCGGCGGCAGTCGGTGTATCGTTGTCGGCCGGCGGCAGGGGATGATGAAAGACAATGTACATGTGCCCTGGACCAGTCGGTTCGGGCGCGGCTTTTCCAACTTCTGGGTCCGGGTCTCAGGCGGCCCGGCCATCCGGGACTCGCAGTCCGGTTTCAGGCTCTATCCCCTGCCCGAGGTCCTGGATCTGGGAGTGCGGGCCCGGAGGTATCAGTTTGAGGTCGAGGTGCTGGTTCGGGCCCGGCAGAGTGGTCTTGCAACCCTGGAGGCTCCGGTCTCGGTGGTCTATCAGCCAAAGGGGGAACGGGTGAGCCATTTTCGGCCCTGGGTTGATTTCGGGCGCAACTCGACCACCTTTACCCGGCTGATCTTTGCCCGCATCTTTCGGATGTTCCGGCCATGAAGGGGTTTTGGTATCGCCTGCTCACCCGCAGCTCCGAGCTCTGCGGACCGTGGCTCTTTGTCGTGGTTTCGCGGATTATTGCCGCCGGATTTTTTATATTCTCCGGCCGGGTTCCGGAAAGCCGCCGCTTCTATGGGGTCCTGTTTCCGGACCGGGGCAGGCTGTATCATCTCTGGTGCGGTTTCAAACAGTACCAGAACTTTACCACCATTCACCTGGACCGGTTTTTAACCTCTCGTACCACTCCGGCCTCCACCTCCGAGGGCTGGGAAAAGCTGGAAGCGGTGATCGGAAAAGAGGGCGGAATCCTGCTCATGTCCCATCTCGGCAACTGGGAGATGGCCGCTCACCTGCTCAAACAACAGAAAAAAGACCTGCGCATGCTTCTCTACATGGGGGTCAAGGAAAAGGAGGGTGTCGAGCGGCTGCAGAAGGAAGAGCTGCGCCGGGCCGGAGTCACCATTATCGGCGCCGATCAGGAGGGCGGTTCCCCTTTTTCCGCGGTCGAGGGCATTCGTTTCCTGCAATCCGGCGGCCTGGTCTCCATGACCGGGGATATTGTCTGGCGCAGTGATCAGCGCAAGGTGCGGGTCTCGTTCCTGGGCTATGAGGCCTGGCTGCCGGAAGCGCCATACGTCTTTGCCCTGGTCTCCGGGGCACCGCTCTTTGCCTTTTTTACCTTCAGAACCGGGACAAACAGTTACCATTTCACCCTGTCCGACCCCATTGTTATTCCTGCCACCTCGCGGCAAAACAGGGCCCGGGCCATAAGCCGGGCCGCCCAGCAGTACGCGGACCTGCTGGAAGCCGCCCTGCGGGAGCATCCCCTGGAATGGTATCATTTTGATCGGTTTATCCGGTACAGAGGACAGAAGGCAGAAGGCAGAAGACAGAGAGCAGAATAGTTACCTCCCGGATCTCCGCCCCGCTTGCCTGCGGCGATAAAAACAAAAACTGCGACCTGTCTCCATGCTCTGTCCGGTTTTTTGTGTGTCATGTCGGCTTGCCCGAAAATCGCCTACGGAGTACTGCCGTTTCGGGTTGTTTTGGGATAAATTTTTGCTTCGTGCCTGGAGATATGATACCATGATCCATAACTGAAAAATCCGGCCGATCTCCCATTGTTTCCACCTGAAGAGTACAGATGAATATTTTATTGATTTCAGCCCTGGTTGCCGCTGCCCTGGTCCTTCTTCTGTTGTTGTTGAAGAAAAAGACATCGGCTGAAAAAGTTTCTCCGGTTTCATCTCCGGAGGATGAAGCAGCGCCGTTACCGGAAAGCAGCTCCCAACCTGTTGCCGATGAACAACCTGTTGCCGATGAAGCCGAGGAGGTCTCGGTTGCCGGTAAAGGGGAAAAAGCGGAAGCCGTTGAAGCGGTGGAAGCACCAGCTGAACCTGAAGAAATTCCGGAACCCGAACCCGAACCGGTTGCAGAACCGGAACCCGAACCGGTTGCCGAAGTTGAGGAACCAGCGGTTCAGGAGCGTGCAACAGAAGATGCCCGCCCGGAGGAACCGGTTGTCACCCTCTCAATTGAATCCTATGAACAACGGCTTCTTGATCTGAAAGACAGGCAGCTTGCCGCGCTTTCCGAGGCCATTGAAAAAAATGAGGAGAGTCGACGAGAGAGGCTCCAGGTGGAACTCGTTGCCCTGACCGAATCCCTGACCTCTCTCGAACAGAGTTATGCACATGAAACAGCCTGCAGACATAAGGCACGGCAGGTTTTGGATCAGATGCGTGCAGAGCTGGACCCGGTGGAATATGAACAGGCCGCTGCAAG
>DRKH01000521.1 GCA_011051825.1 Desulfobulbus sp. | reverse complement strand
TTCACAAATCAGGGATAACATCGCTTGTTCATCCGGATTACAGAACCCAGTAAATTCATCACAAATTCGCTGGGTTCGTAATACCCTTTGGTATTCAGCGATGGTATCCCTTGCATCAGGCTGAGGATTGTAGGTAATCAGAAATTTTTTTGTATGTCTTGACCTTGAACAAAAATCCTCATTAATCAACAGACTCATTTATCGCCGGTGCCTTTATTTTCCTTGGCGGCCTTGGCATCCTCTGCGGCTGCATCGATAAAGTCCTGTTTCGTCAGTTCAAATTCTGCTCCATGTCCTGAATCCACCCGCAGAACAATGGTCATGTCGCCCTGGAACGGTGGTTTAAAATTCCAGAGTCCCTCCTTGTCGGTCACGCCTTCAAGCAGTTTTTTTCCGTTTTTATCAACGACAAAAACCTTGCTCCCCTGCGCCTTGCCACCGCCCATGAAAAAGGCCTCCACATAGACTCGGTTATTTTCCACATAGCACCAGAGCACGGTCGCATGGGCATAGGCAGAGGCCGCAATGGAAAGCAACAGCAGACCGGTTCCCACAAAGAAAACAAGCCGTTTTGTAATAAAAGAATGAGAAGATGACGTACAATTATTCAACATGGTAATCCTCCATAATAAGATAAAGAATCATGCCCGAAGGCACAACGAACAATAAGAAACAGAGATTAAATAACGTGGACAATATCGTGCTCAGCTCTAGGTCGGGTTTGATCGATCTGATTGAACGAAACCGCAGACGCAGCAGGGCTACGATGAGGATTTCGTGATTGAAGAGCGGTCAAAGATGGCCTGAGTTCTATTCCGGGAGCACTGATTTATACTTGCCCCTGACTGATACCGCCCCGGGCGAGTATTGGTTTCAACACCAGGGAACCGTAAAACAGAATACTGGAAACAAGGACGATAACGGCTCCACTGGGAACGGGCAAAAGCCCGGACAACAACAGCCCCAACGACGTACTGATGGTGGAAAAAACGACACTGACCCAGACAAATTGTCGAAGGTTACTAACAATATTCTGAGCCGCTGCCGCCGGGACCACAATCAGGACCAGCACAAGCAGCGCGCCGATCAGCTTCAGGCTGGCGACAACAACAATAGTCATCAGGGTGACAAACACATATTCGAAAAAAACCGGAGATATTCCCCGGGCCTTGGCCAGGATCGGATTGAAACCGCTCAGCATGACCCGGTTGAAGTTATAGGCAAAGAGTATTCCGACACCAAGAGAAGCGACGGCCAGGGTAATCAGGTCTACATCATTTAAAGTAATCAGACTGCCGAAGAGAATACCCTCAACCTGATGGATATTAAACTGACTGGTTACCACGATCATCATAATAATACCGATGCCGAGGACCTGGGCCAGCGCAACCCCGATGATGGTATCGTTTGAGAGCCGTGAACGGTTTTTGACAAAAGTCATCAGCAGGGCAATGATCAGACAAAAGCCGTACAGACCGGCATAGGTTCCCTCAATGGGTTCACCAAACAACAGCCCAATGGCTACCCCGGACATTGCGGCATTGCCGATGGTCTGGGTAAAAAAAGACAACTTTTTGGTAACCACCACCGTCCCCATGGCCCCGAGTAACGGGCCGATGATGACGGCGGCCAGCAGACCGCGGATCATGAAGGTATGCTCAAAAATCGACGGCAGAAAACCTGCCGTTGCCCACCCTCTGATTACATCATAGATAAGATTCATAAGACCTCGTTTCAAAAAACGCCGCTTGTGTTGCCGGCCGGAGTAAAATCACCCCACCTCGGGCCTCAGGTTGATCATAAGATCAGAAAGGCTGAGATGATCCGGAGAACCATCATAGGTGACGGTTCGATTGATTGCGGTCACCCGATCGGCAATACGCAGAATCGTCTGCATATCATGGCTGACCATCAGAATGGAATGCCCCTGCCCCTCTTTCAACTCAATCAACATCTGTTCAAACTGTCGGGCTCCAACCTCATCGACATTGGAGGCCGGCTCATCAAGGAGCAGCAGTTCAGGCTTGGGCACCAGGGCCTGGGCAAGCAGGACCCGGCGGAATTCTCCCCCGGACAGATAGCCGACTCCCCGGTCAATGAGATGCTCACATTCGGTTGCGGAAAGGATCTCCAATATTTCAGAGCGCATGGGTTTACGACGGCTCAGAAACAGGGGTGATTTACGCAACATGAGAAAGAGAAAGTCAAAGACAGTGATAGGAACGGAATGGTCGAACTCGAGCAGCTGGGGCACATAGCCGATCCGCCCGTTGTCGCAGAATGTAAAACGCACCGTCCCCTTATGGGGCATACTCCCCATGATACTGCGAATAAGGGTTGTTTTACCGGCACCGTTTGGCCCTATCAAGGCATGAATATGACCATGCCTGACATCCATATTCACATTTTCCAGGATCCTGTTACCACCCAGAGTAAGCGAGAGGTCCCTGACTTCAAGGAGCGATCTTTCTTCGCCGCTGTCCATGACTTTCTCTGGTGGCATTATTTACTCTTTGCAGGCGCGGCAGTATTGTTGGCGTCGGTCACGGCCTTGACTATATCGTCCAGATTCCTCTGCATGGCCTGTTCAAAGAATTCTTTGGTGTATTTCCCCTTGGAGATATGGGAAAGGTTGTAGATCCGACATCCGGTTTCGTTGTAAATAATATCAACATACTTTTTCTTGTAATCCAGTTCGGCAAAGAGAATATTCACATTCGCCCGCTTAATCCGCTTGATGGTATCCTGTAACTGCCTGGCACTGGGCTCGATACCGTGCCGGGGCTGTACCACGGCTGCAACTTCAATCCCCAGTTCCTGGAACAGATAAGCATAGCCGTCATGTACGGTTGCTATCCGCAGGGCGTTGGTATCGACATTGTCGATCTTGGCCAGGGCATCGGACAACATTTTCCGTAACTTTTTTGCATAGATGCGAGCATTTTTCTTGTACAGCGTGGCCTGATCCGGACATAACTTGCCAAGTTCACGGGCAATGGTCTGAATCTGCTGAATGGCGCCGGTGATGGAGATATAGGTGTGACTGTTAAAGGTTATCTTATCCTTGTCCCCTTCAAAATCATACTTATGGCCGAAAGAGGGAATAAGCGGTAATCCCTTGTTAACATTGATGACAACCAGTTTCTTATTGTCAATCGCCTTCAACATGGGATCAACAAATACATCATGCCCCATCCCGTTTCTCACCAGAACGTCAAATTGCTGCAGATTTTCAAGATCCGCCGGTCTGGGCTGGTAGGTATGAGGATCAGAACCGGGCGGCACCAGGGGCCTGACCTCGGCCGTATCGCCGACAATATTTTTCACCCAGGAGTAATAGGGGTGCAACGAAACACCAATGACCAGATTACAGTCACCGGCGGAAGCCGTTGCCGCCGAGAGCGGCAAAGCCGTCAGCAGCAGAAGGAAAAACAGGAACATTTTTTTCATTTGAGTACCTCGTTATATCTTTAATTGTAGTAACTATTCAGGTAGGGGCAGAGAACTAGCCCAACCACCACCTGTAACTGTTTAGGAGTGCTCCATATCTGTGCAGTCAGGCCTGTGAACTATAGTGATTCCTATGTGAATCAGGCCTGACCGTGCAGAGATGGGGTGCTC
>DRKH01000520.1 GCA_011051825.1 Desulfobulbus sp. | reverse complement strand
GTAACTGTTCAGGAGTGCTCCATATCTGTGCAGTCAGGCCTGTGAACTATAGTGATTCCTATGTGAATCAGGCCTGACCGTGCAGAGAGGTAGATAAGCGCAGACTTCGAGCGTAGACTCCGTGGGGTGCTCCTGAACAGTTACCTTTTTTTTACATTGCCCCTGTAACTACTTATGTAATCAACCGTATCTGGTTTGAAATGAAAAATACAAATATTCCTGTTCTTCTCTCGTTTTCCCTGCTTTTTCTCCTGGTTATCAGCTTTGTGCCGCAGGTCCTGGCGAAACGTGTCTATCTTGATATCACTGCCAGTGATGTCCGTAAAATTGTTGTCGCCATCCCTGACTTTAAGGATCAGAAAACCGGTATCCAGGATGGAACAACCGGCCGGAAGATGGCGGAACTCCTTGGCAAGGCCTTGGAATTTCATGGTTTTGTCCGGGTGGTTGATCCCGGCAGTTATGGTAGCGGGCCGGATGTCAACTGGGCGGATTATGGGGTAGACTATGTGGTCAGGGGGCAGTTCAGTCGTTCCGGGAGGGAAATGGTGATTGAAGGCCGTCTGCAGGATATAGCTGAAAACAGGATGCTTGCCGGCAGACGTTATAAAGGGGTGGTCGGTCAACAGGATGACATGGTCCTGCGGCTGGCTGATGCCCTGGTCGAGGAATTTACCGGTGAACCCGGAATAAGCCGCACCTCCATTGCCTATGTCTCCGATGAAACCGGTGCCAAGGAGGTCTTTCTCGGCGATGTCATGAATCGTGGCCGGCGGCAGATAACCAGGCATAAACATCTCTGCGTGTCGCCACGCTTTACACCGGATGGAAATTTTCTGGCCTATACAACCTATCATCGCGGCAATCAGGACCTTTATATAACCGATCTGCGCCAGAACAAGGTAACCCGTTCTCTTTCCAGGCGTAAGGGCATGAATCTGGCCCCCGCCTTTTCACCGGACGGCAAAACCATGGTCGTGACCCTGAGTAAAGACGGCAGTCCCGATCTCTACCTCATGACCCGGAAGGGAAAGATTATTAAGCGGCTGACGTCCAGGATGGGAATCAACGTCTCACCGTCGTTTTCACCGGACGGTAAAACCATGGTCTTTGTTTCCGACCGGAGCGGACGTCCGCAACTGTACCTGATGGACATGAGCTCGGGCAGGGTCCAGCGTTTAACCTTTGAAGGCCAGGAGAACAGTGAACCTGCCTGGTCTCCGAAAGGAGATAAGATCGCCTATACCGGAAGAATCGGCGGCAGGTATCAGCTTTTCACCATTGACCCCCGGGGCGGGCATCCGACCCAGATCACTTCGGAATGGGGTGATTTTGAGTCGCCGACCTGGTCCCCGGACGGTAAGCAGCTGGTTTTTTCCAGACGACGCAACGGACATTCCGAGATCTGCAGGATATTTGCAAACGGAAAGGGCATGCAGGTTCTCTTTGCCCTCAAGGGGAATCAATCCTATCCGCGCTGGTCGGGTCGGCCCAGATAGTGTCTGTCCCTAGATGAGAATTTTCCTGACGACACGGAAATCGGGCGAAAATACATTATACGGATATTACAGATATATGAAAATCAGGTCTCTTTGAAGAGAGAGGAGAAGCAATGAAGGGGATACGAAATATTATTGTGGCAGGATGCTCGCTTTTTCTGCTCTGTCAGTGCGCAACCCGTGATGATGTCCGAAAGTTGAATTATCAGGTCCGGGCCGTCAATCAACGGGTGGAGGAGGTGAAGTCGACCACTGTTGATCAGATGCAGAAGCGGCAGGCCAGTTCCGTCAGCAAGATTGATCAGGTGGGAGAAGAGCTATTACAGCTTAAGGCACGCCTTGAAGAGAATGCACACCAGGAAAAAGAGTATCGTCGGCAGAATATGGAGAGTTTAACCACTCTGCAGACGGCAATTGAGGAACGGCTTGCGACAGATGAGCAGAAGATCGTTGAGCTGCAGCAACAGGTTGCGCAGCTGTCTGCCGGTCTAGAGTCCATGCAGCAGGCACGGCTCAGGGCGGCTGAACAGCGGGCCCGTGACGCGGCCCGGAAGGCCGAGCTGGCCAGAAAACGGACGGTTATGGCGGCATCGGCGGTGCCCGGCCCTTCCATAATCAGGGTAACGCCGCAGATCCGAAAAATGCGCGTGAGTTCCGGACAGGGAACGACCGAACCTGTTGCCGAGAAGCCTTCCCGGACAACCGAAACAATACCGACCGCCCCGCATTCGCAGGCAACGGGAAACAAGGCTTCCGTACAGACTGTTGTTACGCCTGATACGGTTTCAGGTCCCTTGGAACAGGCAATGGCCAAGTTTAAGAAAGGACAGTATAAAGAGGCCTATCGTGGTTTTGAACAGGTGCTGGCAAGCAACCCCAGAGGCAAAAAAGCAGCTCAGACCTTATTCTACATGGGTGAGGCGCTGTATAATCAGGGAGAATTTGATCTGGCCATCCTTGATTATCAAAAAGTTATTTCCAACCATGCCAAGGACTCTCATACGCCGTCAGCCCTTTTGAAGCAGGGAATGTCGTTTGAGAAATTAACAGATAATGAAACCGCCAAGATCATCTACAACAAGTTGATCAACGAATACGCCGACAGCCCGGAAGCGGCTAAGGCCAGACAGCGGTTGAAAAATCTGTAAGCAATGCCCGACAGGGCAACTGTAAAGGCTATGGGGAGACGCAAAAAGACACGGTTGGATGCGCTGCTTGTTGAACGGGGACTGGCTGACAGCGTGAGCGAGGCTGCATCCCTGATCGGGAGCGGTCGAATACGGGTAGATGGAAATCCCCTGTGCAAGGCCGGTAACCTCTATGGAACAGGGTGCCGGATTTCGGTCAGGGACAAGGAGCCCTTTGTCAGCAGAGGCGGCAAAAAGCTTGCTGCCGGCCTGGATGCGTTTTCCCTCGATCCTGAAGGGTTGATCTGTGCCGATATTGGTTGTTCCACCGGTGGTTTTACCGATTGTCTGCTCCAGAACGGGGCTGCCCGCGTTTACGCGGTAGATGTCGGCTATGGCGTACTGGACTGGACGCTCAGGCAGGATGAACGGGTTGTGGTACTTGAACGCTGCAATGCCAGATACTTAACCGAGAAAGATATTCCGGAGAACATTGATCTGTGTGTGGTTGATGCCTCGTTTATCTCTTTGGAACTGTTGATCGACCCCATGATCGCTCTTTTTCAAGGTGATATTCGAATTGTAGCATTGGTCAAACCGCAGTTTGAGCTGCCGCGGGAAAAAGTTGCCCGGGGCGGTGTTGTCCGGGAAAAACATTTACAGGAGGAAGCGCTGGCCAAGATCATGCAGTTTGGCCGGGGCCTGAATCTTAACTGTCAGGGTGTGATCCCGTCTCCCGTTCGGGGAGCCAAAGGGAACCAGGAATATCTGATGTATTTAACAGGAGCTGCCGGATGCACGGTTCCGGTAATCGAAGGAGAGAGAGTGAGATGAGAAATACAGGCTTGAAGCGGATGGTTCAAACAGGGGTTCTGGCTGCCGTTATGGTTACGTTGTCAACGGTGAATGTGGTGGCGGCAGAGTTTGTCAGTGTGGTCAAAGACGGGGTTAATATGCGTTCCGGCCCTGCAACCAGCAACGAGGTTCTGTATCAGCTCCCGGCTGGTTACCCCCTCAAGGTGCTGGCCAGAAAAGGAAAGTGGCTCAAGGTCAGTGATTTTGAAAATGATAAGGGCTGGGTCTTCGGCAGCCTGGTCAATTCAACTCCGCATGTGATCGTCAAGGTCAAGGAGTGTAATGTCCGCAGCGGTCCGGGCACCAACTATGACAAGGTCGGCAGTCTGGCCCGGGAAGTAATTCTAAAGAAGGTTGACAGAAAGGGGGACTGGATCAAGGTTGCACATCCGAAAATTACCGGCTGGGTTCATAAGAAGCTGATCTGGCCTTGATTCCTGCTCCTCTTTCGACCGGGAAAATTCCGGTTTATCCGAAGGGGGTATCCACTTCACTCTCCCTGGACACTGTGTAGGTTGGGTTAAGCGGCTTTCATGCTCCACGGTTGTTGGGTCCGCTGACGCCGAAAATACTCAACACGTTGAGTTTGCAGGAAATAAGCGAACCCAACATGATGAAGAGGAAGCTGCTCGCTTAATCCAACCTACGTGTTTTGCATTTAGGAGAGCAAAGTGGATACCCCTTATCCGAAAATGGCGCTGAGCGCCCGGATGCAACGCAGCACTGCAGAGTGGTGCTGCGAGAGTGGGCTTGTTCCACCGCTCTGCGGGCTGGCTGCAGAGCCGTCAAGCCAAGAATAGATGTCATTGGCAGAAGCAAAAAAGGGTGGGC
>DRKH01000519.1 GCA_011051825.1 Desulfobulbus sp. | reverse complement strand
AGCAAAGACTTCGAAATTGAGGCACCCCGTGCCGACTTACGGCACAACCGCCGGCGGCAACAGCCCTGCCTTCATTTATTCGTTGCCGGCAACATCTTCATCCTTGCAGCATTCATCGGTATTTTCCTGCTGCCGATTATTGAGCAGGCCGACCTCGGGCAGGTACTCTTTGAACACATCACCGTAAATTTCCCAGATCGTGATAAAGAGGGCGGAAATAATCGGGCCGATAATAATGCCGAGAATGCCGAAAAAGGTGATCCCGCCCAGGGTGCCGAACAGGACAAAGAGATCATGCATCTCGGTGTCTTTGCCGACCAGACGCGGCCGGAGCAGGTTGTCCAGGTTACCGGCCACAGCGCCGCAGATAACGGCAAGAATAATGACCCCGCTGAAGTGACCGGTCAAGGCAAGGATGATCAGTGCCGGTCCCCAGACAATGGCGGTGCCGAACGCCGGGATTATGGACATCACCGCCATGACTGTTCCCCAGAATACGGAGCCCTGGATCCCGGCCAGGAAAAAGGCAAACCCGCACAGGCCGCCCTGAAGGATGCCGATGATCAGGGTGGATTTCATGGTCGCTCCGGCCACCGAGGTAAAGCGGTGCAGCAGCCGTTGTTCATCATGGTCGGCCAGCGGCAGGTAGTAGAGTATTTTCTGCAATAATACGTCGCCCATGGTGAGAAAATAAAACATCACGTAGAGCATGATCACCACGTTGAACAGGGCGTTGACCGTCATCTTGGTCATTGAAGAGAGCGAATTGATCAGCAGGTTGGAGATCATGCCCACCGCCTGCCCGGCCTTCTCCAGGATCATATCCCGGTAGGGCAGGATTTCCTTATAAAAGGGAACCTTCTCGATATATTCTGTAAAGGCACTGGGTTCTTTGATAAAGGATTCCACCCAGGGAGTTACCGACTGGCCGACATGCACGGCCTGGCCGGCCACCACCCCGATAAGAACACTTAAGGGGATGAGGATTAAAAAGACAATACCGATAATGGTCAGGATCGAGGCAAGGTTCTCACGGCCCTTCAGGCGCAGGGTCAACCACTGGTGGATCGGGCTGACCATGGCGGAGAAAAGACCGGCCATGAAGATAGCCATGAGGAACTGCCGGATCATGGTCATGAACAGGGCTGATATGGCCCCAACCAGGATGAGAAGGACGACCTTGTTAACCAGTACGTTTTTTACCTGCATGCCTTTTCGGGTTTCGGGTTTCGGGTTCTGACCTACTGTTTTATACGGGAACGAGTTGTCCCCGGGGCCGGCAAACAAAGAGTTGGTAAATCCTGATTCCGTTGCTGCTGACGGGGCACCTTAACCGCACAATTTTTCAAGCCTGCCTTATGGCTGCCAGTAAGACCGAGGTCAGGCTGCTCAGGTCGGTGCGGCTGATGATAAAAGGCGGCATCAGGTAGACCCGTCGACCAAAGGGACGAATCCAGACCCCGCGATCGACAAAAAACCTCTGCAGCACCGCCATATCCACAGGCTGCACCATTTCTACCACGCCTATGGCCCCGAGGACCCGGACATCAGCTACATTTGCCAATTCTCGTGCCGGTTCCAGTTCCTGTCTGAGCTGGAGCTCGATCTGCAGTATTTTTTTCTGCCAATCAGTCTCCAGGAGCAGTCTGATGGAGGCCGCGGCAACCGCGCAGGCCAGAGGATTGCCCATGAAGGTCGGACCGTGCATGAACACGCCGGGCTCACCTTCCGAGAGTATCCCGGCCACGTTTTCTGTGGTCAGGGTGGCGGCCAGGCTCAGGTAACCGCCGGTCAGGGCCTTGCCGACACACATGATATCGGGAGCAACAGCGGCATGTTCTGCGGCAAACAGCTTGCCGGTTCGACCGAATCCGGTGGCGATTTCATCAAAGATGAGCAGGACGTCGTGCCGGTCGCAGAGTGTGCGCAGTTCTCTCAGGTATTGGGGGTGGTAAAACCACATTCCTCCCGCGCCCTGGACCACCGGTTCAATAATGACCGCAGCCAGTTCCCGGCTATGGGTGGCCATCAGGTCGGCCATCACTGCGATATCACCTTGCCGCCAGGGCCCGTTGAACCTGCTTTCCGGGCGGGGGGCAAAGAGCTGGCAGGGAAGGGCGTTTGAGAAAATCGTGTGCATGCCGGTGACCGGATCGCAGACCGACATGGCATGAAAGGTGTCGCCGTGATAGCCGCCGCGGACAGTGAGCAGGCGATGCTTTTGCGCATGGCCCCGGGCATGCTGGAACTGCAGCGCCATTTTGAGCGCCACCTCGACGGCGACTGAGCCGGAGTCGCAGAGAAAAACCTTATCCAGCCCGTCAGGAGTCAGGTCGACCAGCTGTTGACACAGGTCTATTGCCGGGTCATGGGTCAGGCCGCCGAACATGACATGGGCTGTTTTTTCCGTCTGCCGTCTGAGGGCGTCGTTTAAAACCGGGTGGTTATAGCCATGGATTGCCGCCCACCAGGAAGACATGCCGTCGATCAACTCCCGGCCGTCTTCGAGCTTGATCCGGACCCCATGCGCCGACTCCACCGGATACACCGGCAGAGGATCGGTCATGGAGGTATAGGGGTGCCAGATATGTTCCCGGTCAAAGGAGAGCTGGTGGTTCAAGGCGGCGGCTCATCTGTTGAATGTGTATCCAAGGGCCGCGATCTCCTGCAGATCCCGGGCAACACTGTTGCCGAGAGTGGTCAGGTAGTTGCCGACCAGGGCGCCGTTGGCACCGGAGGTGAAACAGCGATACTGGTCATCTTCGAGCAGCTGTCTGCCGCCGGCCAGGCGAATGATTGCTTTGGGGTTGATCAGCCGGAACAGGGCGATGGTGATCAACACCTCCTGGACGGGCAGGGGTTCAAGATCGGCAAAGGGGGTGCCGGCAATCGGGGTCAGAATATTGATGGGAATGGACTGTACCTCTAAGTCACGGAGTTCAAAGGCGAGATCGATGCGATCTTCCATGGTCTCGCCCATGCCGATGATTCCACCGGAACAGAGTGACATGCCCTGTTCCCGGGCAAGGCGCAGGGTCGCGACCTTGTCCTGATACGTGTGGGTTGTGCAGACCTTGGGAAAATAGTTTCTGCTGGCCTCAAGGTTACAGTGGTATCGGGTGACGCCTGTTTTTGCAAGTTGATGCATCTGCTGCTCGTCAAGGAGCCCCATGGAGGCGCACAACTCAAAAGAGGTTTCCTTTTTAATAGCCGTATACAAGTGTTCCATCTGCTCCATACTGCTGTCGCTCAGACGGCGACCGCTGGTGACCAGAGACAGGCGATGGATCCCATGGCGGTCGTTGTCCCGGGCCTGCTCCATGGCCTCAGCCATATCAACCACTTCATAACTGGGTATCCCGGTATGATGGCGGGCGGACTGGGCACAGAATCGACAGTCTTCACTGCAGTTACCGCTGCGGGCGTTAATAATTGAGCAGAGGTGAAAATGATCACCCATGAAATGACGGCGTATGTTGCCGGCAAGGGATAACAGGGCCTGCCGGTCAGCGGTCAGGGCAAGACAGAGGGCTGTCTCCCGGTCAAGGGCTTGACCGTGGATCAGCTGGTCATGGATCGTATTCAACAGGTCGTGCATGGTTCAACGCTCACAGTGGGGGGTGTCAACGGCAGGCGGGCCCTGGACAATCATATCGGCAATGGTCATTTTGACCCGGGGGAAGAGGTGGCGTTTGCCTCCAAGCAGGCTTGATTCAAGGGCCACCATCGCTTTGAACAGTGGCGTTCTGTCCATGGCCGGGGCATCCTCTTCCTGATGATATTTTTTGTTCACAATCTCCTGACAGCGGAAACAACCGGGAAAACGCATGGACTGGCCGTCGGGCCGGGTCATGGTGGCCGGGATGCCGTGCATCCGGCAGACCAGCAGTCGATGTTTGTACAGTCCGCAGAGACCGTCTTCATTCAGCAGCGGACATCTGATCTGTGGCCGTTGCTGCCCGGCCAGTTGTTCGCGGCTTTCCAGAACATATTTTTCAGCTCGCCCGATAATGGCTTTCCGTTCTTCCTCCGGGAGCTCCGCCAGCCCCTGCCGGAGATAGGCCCATTCGCTGTAGGTGTGGTGGAGAAAATAGGAGTCGCAGCAGTTGTCGGAACAGCCCTGACAGCTGAGGCCGATCTTTGATGCGACCTGATCATAGCCTTCCTCCATGGCCGTGTAAATATCAGCCAACCGGCGGGACTGCTCAGCCGACAGGACAATTTCCTTCTTGGGTCGATTCATTTTCCGTTTTATACTCGTGATCGGTTGTGCGGCTGACAGGGATTTGCTTATTGCTGATTTTTACTGCACAATCCGGGTTTATTCTTCGAAATGCTGCACCTGATAGGTCTCCACCTCAAGTTCTCCCGACTGCCAGGCTGTATCGGCAAGCCCGGCCTTGCGACAGAGATGGGTCAGGAAGAGCTGCGGGTCGGGAACCTGTTCCCAGACCTGGGGCAGAAAAGTTGCGCCCCGGCCTCCATAAGCCTTCAGAATGACCCCGTCAACACCGGGCCGCAGTTTTTTGATCAGGTCGT
>DRKH01000518.1 GCA_011051825.1 Desulfobulbus sp. | reverse complement strand
CAGAGAACTAGCCCAACCACCACCTGTAACTGTTCAGGAGTGCTCCATATCTGTGCAGTCAGGCCTGTGAACTATAGTGATTCCTATGTGAATCAGGCCTGACCGTGCAGAGAGGTAGATAAGCGCAGACTTCGAGCGCAGACTTCGTGGGGTGCTCCTGAACAGTTACAATTGTACTAACGCGGGCAAGCCCGCAAGCTATTTAGACTGAAGACTGATAGGTTGCCGGGAAAGAGCAGGTTCCGTTTTCTTTTCCTAAAGGCCTGCAGCCTAAAGGCTTTTGTGACGGCTTACAGCGAAACCTCTTATACCCACAGCCGTCAAGCTAACACAAATTATCTATAATATCAGGGGCTAAGAATACCGTAGGAGCCCGCCCCTGCGGGCGACAATTATGCGTCATATTGATGTTTCTGCCAACAATCGCCCGCAGGGGCGGGCTCCTACGTGACACAACCTGCTGATATGTTACTGGATTCGCTTTAGCTTGACAGCTATGCCTTATACCCACAGACAGAGTAGAGAATACATGAATGCGCTTCTATTTGAGATAGGGACTGAAGAAATACCAGCAGGATATATTAAACCGGCGTTGGGCTTCCTTGCGGGATGTGCTGAAAAACGGTTCACTGAACTTGGTTTGAAACATGGTGAAATCCTCACGGCAGGAACGCCCAGGCGCCTGACAGTTGTTGTGAAAGATCTTCAGGACAAACAGGAAGATAAACGACAGGAGCATGTCGGGCCTGCTAAAAAAGCCGGTTTTGATGCCCAGGGAAATCCAACCAAAGCGGCCATGGGCTTTGCCCGCTCAAAAGGGGTGACCGTTGATGACCTGCAGGTCATTGCAACCGACAAGGGCGAATACTTGATGGCTGTTGAGGAGGTCAAAGGGAAACCGACCAGCGAGTTACTGCCGGAACTGTTGACTGCACTGATTACCGAAATACCCTTTCCAAAATCCATGCGTTGGGCTGAGAGCAGTATGACTTTTGCCCGTCCCATCCAATGGCTGCTGGCCCTGTTGAACGGTGAAGTTGTGAACCTTGCTGTAGAAGGAGTGGACAGTGGAAATCGAACCAGGGGACATCGATTCATGGCCCCGGATTTTTTTCCGGTTTCCGACTTTAACGGGTATGTACAGGGATTAGAGGAACGGTATGTGATCGTGGACCCGGAAAGACGGAGAAGGATGGTTGTCGAAGCCGTTCAGACAGCCGTCAGAGAGAAGGCCGGCTCCGAAAATGCCCGGCCGCTTCTTGATGAATCCCTTGTCGACACGGTGACCAATCTGGTTGAAATTCCATGGGGAGTGTGCGGCAGTTTTGACGAGAAGTTTCTGGAGCTTCCCCGCGAGGCGCTGGTTACCTCCATGCGTGAACATCAGAAGTATTTTCCAGTGGTTGATGGAGACGGGAATCTGCTGCCGATGTTTGTTGCCGTTAACAATACAGACATTGCCGACAGTGAGATGGCGGCAAATGGCCATGAGCGGGTCCTTCGAGCCCGGCTTGAGGATGGCTTGTTTTTCTTTAACGAAGATAAAAAACATCGTCTGGCTGATCGATTGGACCAGCTTTCCGGGATTGTGTTCCAGAAAAAACTGGGGACCATGGAGGCAAAAAGTGCGCGAATTGCACAGCTGGCCGAAGTCCTTGCCGGGCAGATAGTTCCTGAGCAGCAAGAGCAGGCCGTTCGAGCGGCCCGGCTGGCAAAGGTTGATCTGCTCACGGAAATGGTCGGTGAGTTTCCCTCGCTGCAGGGGGTTATCGGAGGCGAATATGCACGAATCGACGGCGAGGACGAAGCGGTGGCGGTTGCGATTCGGGAGCATTACATGCCCGTTCGTGCCGGCAGTGCGCTACCCAAAACTCTGGTCGGGGCGGTTGTCGGTATCAGTGATCGACTTGATACCCTGGTCGGCTGCTTTGCCATTGGTGAACGGCCCACCGGCAATAAGGATTCCTTTGGTCTTCGTCGACAGGCCATCGGCTTGATCAGTATTATCCGCGGGCTTAAGCTGTCCCTGTCTTTGAAGGATATGGTGACCAGGGCTCTGGGGGGATATCAGGGCGTTGTTGATGCCGGGCCGGATGTTGTGGAACAGGTCATGGATTTTATCCGCCTGCGTTTTGAAAATGAACTCCTTGCCTCAGGGTACAATCAGGGGGTTGTCGAAGCCGCAACCTCGGTCGGTTTTGATGACCTGACGGATTGTCTGCTCCGGATTGAGGCCTTGAATCGTATTCGAAGTCGTGATTCCTTTATTGTTTTATCGGGATCCTTTAAGCGTATCAGGAATATTACCCGGGAAAATGTCGGCACCGAGGTATTGCCGGAATTGCTTGAGGAAGATGCAGAGCAACAGCTTGATGCCATCGTACGTTCGGTACGCACTGAAATTCTGCCCATGATTAAGCGACAGGATTACGACAAAGCCCTTGAGGTCTTATTGCAGATGAAAGAGCCGGTAGACCGATTCTTTGATGAGGTTATGGTCATGGCCGAGGATCAGAAGCTTCGTCGGAATCGATTAAATCTCTTGACCGGCTTAAAGGAGTTGGTTCTCCGGATCGGGGATATCTCCAGAATGGATGTTGACTAGCCCACAGGGTTAAGCGAGCAGCTCCTCTTCATTCTGTTGGGTTCGCTTGTTTCCTGCACGCTCAATATGTTGAGGGGCTTCGGTGTCAGCGAACCCAACAACCGTGGAGCATGAAAGCCGCTTAACCCAACCTGCACAGTGTCCAAGGAGCGTGAAGTGGATACCCCCACCCATAAAAAAAGGCCGTTCCTGTTAAGGAACGGCCTTTTTTTTGTATCACTGGAAAGAAATTATTATTTCTTCTTATGACAGGTACCACACTTGGTCAGCTTTTTATTGCCTGATGCCTTATGGCAGCCTTTACATTTCTTGTGACCGATTTTCTTGAAGCTATCGAGTGCCTTGGGCATCCCGGAAGTTTTGTTATGGCAGGTTTCACATTTCTGAATTTTCATACCTTCGGTGTAGGCGACCTGTTTGCCGTCCGGTCCTTTGGTATGATGACATGCGCCGCATTTCAGTCGGCTTTGATGCTCTGCATGCGGAAAGGTTACAGGTTTGGGTTTTTTTGCATTGTCAGTGGTGGATAGCAGAGTCATGACTGCAGGGCCCGTATCTTTAGCCATAGCCATGGTAACCAGACCGGTGGAACAGAAGAATGCCAGTGCAACGCCGAAAATCAATGCCTTTTTCATACTCTTTCTCCCTTTTGAATTTGATAAATATATTATGAATGACGATTCAACCTGCCAATATATACAGCGTTCCTTTTGCCTTGTCAATATGACAGGCTGGGGAAGGAGACAAAAAAAATAAAAAAAATGTATAAAAAAAAGCCTGTTGGAAAATGATTCCAACAGGCTTTT
>DRKH01000517.1 GCA_011051825.1 Desulfobulbus sp. | reverse complement strand
TAGACGAAGACACAGTACTTGTGATGGCAGTACTTGATTGTCGACGAAATCCAAGCTGGATCAGGAAGAAATTAATGAAGCGTTAGCCTCCAACCACGATCCACTAATTTATCGCGTGTACGAAATCATGCCCCAATGACAGACAAAGGAATAAGAAAAACGTACCGAGATTTTTCCCTCCCCTCGTGCCTCCAACCCGGTCCATCACGGGCGATGCACAAGGCATAAGTGCCAGGTTACCGAACCTGTTGATGTCGATGCCTCGACGGTGCTGCAGCCACCGTTAATGAGATCTATGTTTTTGAAATAGATCGGCATGTCAGACCATTGTATCGGCATGGTCACAGGCATTCCCGGAACAATGACCCATGAAGTGCCTTGTTTGTACCATTGCCAGAAAGTTTCACTGCCTGTTCCCCGGGGTTGCACCGTGCAGCTGTACTTGAATTTGTTACAGGTCCCGGTCGGGTTGAAGGTCACCGAACCCTTTCTTCGAATTCGTGTTCCTCCGTTGTCTTCAGTCGCGTCATAGGTCAGCTTGGCAGAAGAACAGTGCAACGGCGCGACACCTCCGAGGACCGGCACCTCAATATAGCAGAACGATATGGCGTCTTCCAGGAAGTGCGGTATGACATCGTTGGAAAAAAGCAGGTCAAAACTGCCGATGAAAAGTCGGTGGGTGGTAGTGTCGCCCGAGGTCGGATGACCTGCCTTCTTGTTGCCCGCAACTATACGGCCGATTTTTGCAGTGACGGCGGACATAAATTTCGGCCAGGGGTTATCTTTTTTAAAATTGAAAATATAGGCCGCTCCCTGGTTATCGTTTGTTCCGATATCGTGCCAGGCAGCGCCGCCGACCACGGTTTCTCCCGAAATATCAACCGACCAGCCAAGACTGTCATCCCTGGCACCGTCACCGGCGATCATCAATGCCTTTGCGCTCATGTCATGCCAGCCGGAACGGGGTCGGGTAAAGGCATACATTGCACCCATGTTGAAGGTAACAAACTGCTGACCACTACTCGTTGTGCCGGAATAGTTATGATAAGGTGAGCCGACAATGATTGTGTTGTCCTCCACGGCAACAGACCGGCCAAATTTATCCCCGATCATGACGTCGCCGGCCTTGAGCTGCGCGGTTTCCGTCATGTCGACCCAATCGGTGCCGGGTTTGACAAAGACATAGGCTGCTCCGAGATCCGTTTTCCCTGGAGTGTGAAATCCAGGCGCCCCGGCAACAATGGTATCCCTGTTTATGCGGACCGAAGTTCCCAGGTTGTCATCTGCCGCTCCATCACTGGCCATGAGCTTTGCATTCTGGGTCATGTCGTTCCAGCCGGCCTGCGGCTTTAAGAATACATATACCGAACCCTGGTTATTCTGGTCCCCCGGTGCCCCGACAACAATCGTGTTTTTGTAGATATGGACGGAATAACCAAAGGCATCATGTGCCGCCCCGTCATCGGCGGTCAGTTGCGCGGTCTGGGTCATATTCGTCCAGCCGGCACCCGGTCTGACAAAAACGTATGCTGTTCCCTGGTTAACAGTTCCGCCGGTATTTGTTCCGTCAGCACCGACAACAACAGTGTCACCGGCAACAGCAACGGCGCCGCCGAACCGGTCCTCGTCCTCCCCGCTTTGCGGCCGGAGTTTTGCGGTCTGGGTCATATCGGTCCAGCCGGTGACGGGCTTGATAAAGACATAGGCGGCTCCGGGCCGGGTCGAACCGCTTGAAACGGCGGAATCGGCACCAACAATAATTGTATTCTTCTCGATCGCTACGGAAGATCCGAAATAATCACCTGAACTGCCGTCGCTTGCGGTCAGTTGAGCGGTCTGGGTCATGCTCGTCCAGTTAATACCTGTTTTTTGAAAAACATATGCTGTGCCATGTGCGCCTCCACTTGGAGCACCAACAACGATGGTCTGTCCATCAACCGCAACAGACCTGCCGAAAAGATCACCGGCTGCCCCGTCACTGGCCGTGAGCTTGGCCTGTTGGAACACCGGATCCACCACAACCGGATAGCGGGCATCTGTATCGTTGATCACAAGACGGATTTGCCGGGGGGCGGTTTCCATGTACGCACCCAGTTGACGGCCACCGGCATCCGTCACCATCAGCCCGGAATACCTGAAGACCACCTTTCCGTCTTCGGTGGCAAAGTCGATTCCGCGGCCGTCGGCCGTCCGATATGGTTTCAGGTCACTCTCCAGTTCCAGGGCGAGAACCAGCCTGTCCGGATCATCACGGGCCGGTCGTTGATTCAAGGTGAATCCCTGCTGTAATCCCATGGGCCCGTTGATGAACCACTGGCTGAACAGACCGTGATCATAGGTGAGCTCATTGGCCGAACCTTTGGCATGTGCGGGTTGCGATTGCAAAGGTTGATTTTGGTTGCCGAGTTCGGTCAGGCGCATCTCGATATGATGGTCCCGGGTTCTGATTTTAAGGCCTCCGTTATCGAAAATACTGGCCGTAAAATGCTGGGCTGTATTATTCAGCAGCGAGCCTCCTTTTTGTGGCCGGATATGGAAATCGGGCTGCCCCATACCGATTGCTCTGGAAATAGCATATTGCCCGCCCAGCGGGATGTCCGGTATCGAGCGAGCCTGGACGGTGCCCATTGGGAGACAGCAAAATGTCAGGGCACATGTAAACAGGGCCAGGTTTTTAAATACACCATATCTGTTTTTCATCTCTCCTCCCTTATTCTATTTTGAGTCTTTTTTCCTTTTCCTTCTTCAACCGTGTACCGGCAATCCCAACCAGTCCGGCGCCGAACAGCAGCATAGAGGACGGTTCGGGTACAGGGTTGGCTGGAGAGCCGGAATGCAGCTCGCCGGAGATACCATTTATGCCGCCACCGGACAGATCACCCGGATCACCGAAATAGGCAAAAGCCCCAGTTTCATATGCACAACCTGAGGCTTTCACGGTCAACATCATTGTAACGTTAATAGCTTCGCCGGCATCATAAACACCAAGAGGGATGGAACCTGAATACGAGTCATACGATGCTAAATAGGCAGGGCCCCAGAAATTGTAATCCGAATCATAGGAAAATATTGGGTCAAGTCTATCCTGGCCCCTGTCGTCTGAATAATCTTGACCAAGTTCGCCACCTTTGTAGGTGGCCCCCATCGACAATTGTTCTATATTGTTAACTAATATTGAAAAATCATACTCGGCCGTGGGCATGTCGGCTATGGGCATAGATGCATCTATACCAACATTATCTGTGAGTCCAAGCCCTCCTGCTGGAATGTTGAAATTCCAGAACTGGTCACCGGATGACGAGGTGACAACTTCACTTTCCCACAACACATTTGCAATGGTTTCGGTGGTGTTATATCCACGGTAGCCCAAATATGAGGCAGTGGCTGCGATATAATTATCATCCCTACCTGTAGCTTTTGCGTATGCTTCATTGCCGGGTGAGCCAGGACTTCCCCAACCGGTATAATCACCGAAAGTTACCTCGGAAGAGATCACGCCTGAACCGGATTGAGGATCTGATTCATTTTGTGGCGGAATCAGCACAACTCCATTTGATGAGATGTCGGCAGCAATATGGTACTCTGCCGAAGTTGTAATGGTTGCCGAATCGGCAACACTTATGAAAAGAAAAAAGCCGGCAAGAATTGCTAAGGTCATACAAATCCGTTTGCTAAGTTGCATAACATCCTCCTTTTTTAAATTAGAAGTTTATTGCAAAGATACACCGCCTCAGGTCACAGATAGGTCACAAAAAGGGTGAAATTTCTGTTTTTTTAAGATATTTTTTCATTTATCATTTCTTCAAATTACTCTTATGTCTGCAGTGCTTGTTCAATGAGAAAACAATAATCAGGAGCCCCTCCATGTCAGGCAGTGCCGTACCCGCACCCACCAAAGTTACCCGGCCACTCTGCAGCGGTATCTTTCCCCGCGCCCGTCTGTATGGCCTGCTTGACCAACTGCGGAATAAGCCAGCACTCTGGATTTCCGGTCCTCCCGGCTCAGGCAAAACCGCCCTTATCTCCAGCTATATAGAACAAAAAAAGCTTGCCTGTATCTGGTACCAGATAGATGCGGAGGACAGTGATCCCTCAACATTTTTTTACTATCTTGCTAAAGGAGCGGAACCGGCGGCGGCGAAAAGAATATCCGTACCGCCATTTACCGTTGAATATTATGAGAACCCGTTAAGTTTTACCCGCTGGTATTTCGAACAGCTCTGTGCGCAGTTCACCGCACCGGTCATGCTGGTGTTCGACAATTACCAGGAGCTTCAGGAAGATTCGGTGATACACACAATCCTCGGCGCAATTATCGGCGATCTTCCGCCTGGAATTCAGCTCGTTTTCATTAGCAGAAATACCCTGCCGGCCACATTTATTCGTCTGCAACTTAATGGAAAGATCGGCACCATTACCTGGAACGACCTTCAACTGAGCCGCAATGAGTCAGCGGGTATTCTTGCCATGCTTGGACGGACGTCGGAAGACCGGGTGGCGTTGCTGCATGATCAGGCAGCGGGTTGGGTCGCCGGTCTGTTGTTACTGGAGGCCGGCATGGAACTTGTGCCATCTCGTGATTTCATGCTCACGCATGAGCCAAAAGAAGATATCTTTCAGTATTTTGCGGCCGAAATCATCGACCATCAGGATCAAAAAACCAAAGATTTCCTTTTACGGACATCTTTCCTGCCGCAGATGACCATATCCATGGCAAAGGCCATTTCCGGCCTTGACAATGCCGCTCAGATTCTTCTGACGCTGAACAGACGTAATTATTTTGTTTCCAGAAGACCGGGGAAAAAAAGCAGCTACCAGTATCATCCCCTGTTCAGAGAATTTCTCCTTTCCCTGGCAGAGCAGAGCATCTCTGAAGAACAACGGCAGCAGCTTCTCGGCCGGGCTGCACTTCTGCTTAAGGATTCCGGTGAAATCGAGGAGGCCGCCTCTCTGTTTATCAGCGCCGGCAGCTGGTCTGATCTGATTAACCTTGTTCTTGAGCATGCGCCGGTACTTGTTGCCGAGGGGCGCCTCCGCCCGCTCATGGAATGGATTGAAAAAATCCCTACGGAGATAACGAAAAATTCACCCTGGCTCCTGTACTGGCTTGGCACCTGCCGCATCTTTCTTGATCCCGTCAACAGCACTCAAATGCTTGAGCAGGCATATCAACAGTTTGCGGATCAGCACGAGACGACCGGGCTTCTTCTTGCGTGGGCGGCCATCGTCAATTCCATTCTGTTAAAATCAGGATCTTTTGCGCCCTTTCACCAATGGATTGACGAGTTTTCTCGCCTTGAACAGTACCTGGACAAACAACCC
>DRKH01000516.1 GCA_011051825.1 Desulfobulbus sp. | reverse complement strand
GTGCAGTCAGGCCTGTGAACTATAGTGATTCCTATGTGAATCAGGCCTGACCGTGCAGAGATGGGGTGCTCCTGAACAGTTACGATCAGAAAAGAAAATAACGTTGCGCCATGGGCAGCACTTTTGCCGGTTCGCAGGTCAGCAGCTCACCGTCGGCCCGTACCTCGTAGGTCTGGGCGTCGACCTCGATTGTCGGCATGTAATCGTTGAGCTTCATGTCCTTTTTGGTGACCTTCCGACAGCCCCTGACCACGGCGATTCCCTTGTGTAATCCCAGCTGTTCGGCAACGCCTGCTTTCATGGCTGCTTTAGAGAGAAAACTGAGCGAAGTGGCTGTCCTGGCACCGCCAAAGGCAGCGAACATGGGCCGGTAATGGACCGGCTGCGGCGAGGGTATGGAGGCATTGGGATCACCCATGGGGGCTGCGGCAATCATACCACCTTTGAGAATCAGACTTGGTTTGACCCCGAACAGGGCCGGTTTCCACAGCACCAGATCGGCCAGCTTACCGACCTCCACCGAGCCGACCTCGTGACTGATGCCGTGGGAAATGGCCGGGTTGATGGTGTACTTGGCAATGTAACGTCTGGCACGCAGGTTATCATGGCGGTCGGGGTCGCCGCTCAGGCTGCCGCGCTGGGTTTTCATCTTATGGGCTGTCTGCCAGGTACGGATGATGACCTCACCCACCCGGCCCATGGCCTGGGAGTCGGAGGCGATCATGGAAAAAGCGCCAAGATCGTGCAGGATATCCTCGGCGGCAATGGTTTCCCGGCGAATGCGGGATTCGGCAAAGGCCACATCCTCGGCGATTTTCGGGTCCAGGTGATGGCAGACCATGAGCATGTCCAGATGTTCGTCCACGGTGTTGATGGTATAGGGCCGGGTAGGATTGGTGGACGAGGGCAGGACATTGGCCAGACCGCAGGCCCGGATGATATCGGGTGCATGGCCGCCGCCGGCCCCTTCGGTGTGATAGGTGTGGATCGTGCGATCCTTGAACGCGGCCATGGTCTGCTCGACAAAACCGGATTCGTTCAGGGTGTCGGTGTGGATGGCCACCTGGACGTCCATGGCATCGGCCACGGTCAGGCAGTTGTCAATGGCCGCAGGCGTTGTGCCCCAGTCCTCATGCAGTTTCAACCCCATGGCACCGGCCCGGACCTGTTCCTCAAGCGCCTGCGGCAGGCTGGCATTGCCCTTGCCTAAGAATCCAAGATTCATGGGCAGCTCTTCAGCCGCCTGGAGCATGCGGTGTATGTTCCAGGGCCCCGGAGTACAGGTGGTGGCGTTGGTCCCGGTGGCCGGCCCGGTGCCGCCGCCGAGCATGGTGGTAATGCCGCTCATCAGCGCCTCTTCTATCTGCTGTGGGCAGATAAAGTGGATATGGGCGTCAATGCCGCCGGCGGTAAGAATGGATCCCTCACCGGCAATGGCCTCGGTGCCGGGACCGATAATGATGTCTACCCCTGGTTGTACATCCGGATTGCCGGCTTTACCGATCCCGCTAATTCGACCATTCTTAATTCCGATGTCGGCCTTTATAATACCCCAGTGGTCAAGAATCAGGGCATTGGTGATCACCAGGTCGACACAGTCGCAGCTCCGGGCCTGACTCTGGCCCATGCCGTCACGGATAACCTTGCCGCCGCCGAACTTTACCTCGTCGCCATAGATGGTCCGATCCTCCTCCACCTCGATCCACAGCTCGGTATCCGCCAGTCGAATCCGATCGCCAACGGTCGGTCCGAACATTTCCGCATAAGCCCTGCGATCTATTGTCGTCATTTTATTACCTCCAGCTGTCCCATGATTGCCCCGTTAAAGCCATATACTTTTCGAGCACCGGCGTAGGCGACAAGCTCAACCTTGCGGTTCTGACCGGGTTCGAAACGGACCGCCGTACCGGCAGCAATATTGAGGCGGAAACCTTTTGTTTTTTCTCGATCAAATACAAGGGCCGGATTCGTCTCAAAAAAATGGTAATGGGAGCCAACCTGGATCGGCCGGTCGCCACTGTTGGCGATGTCGATTCTGATGGTGGTGCGGTCTTGATTGATTTCAATTTCTCCGGCCGGAGTGATAATTTCACCTGGTATCATGGTCTGCCTCGCTCTATACAATGGGATTGTGAACGGTGATTAACTTGGTGCCGTCGGGGAAGGTGGCCTCGACCTGGACTTCATCCACCATTTCGGCGATCCCCTCCATAACATCCTCACGACCGAGCAGAGTGCGGCCGTAATCCATGAGCTCTGCCACTGATCTGCCGTCTCGTGCGCCTTCCATAATGGCGGCGCTGATAAAGGCCACAGCCTCCGGGTAGTTGAGTTTCAAGCCCCGTTCCCTGCGTCGTTCGGCAAGAAGTCCGGCCGTAAACAGGAGCAGTTTGTCCTTTTCTCTTGGTGTAAGTTCCATCGAATTCCTCTCTGCTTCGGGTGTCGGATTTTTTGATTTTTTGATTTTTTGGTAACTGTTCAGGAGTACCCCGTCTCTGCACGGTCAGGCCTGATTCACATAGGAATCACTATAGTTCACAGGCCTGACTGCACAGATATGGAGCACTCCTAAACAGTTACAGGTGGTGGTTGGGCTAGTTCTCTGCCCCTAGCTGAATAGTTACATTTTTTGTAACTGTTCAGGGGAATCCCATCTTTGCACGGTCAGGCCGCCGGGCATACCGACCGCGTAGAGCCTGGTCAACCCGCCTGCACAAATATGGGGCGCTCCTGAACAGTTACAGGCTCAGGTTATGCATACATTTTGCTGCTACCTGAATAGTTACGATTTTTTTTGTTTTTTTTGATTTTTTTTGATTTTTTTTGGGCATCCGGCTGAGCTTTTACCGGCCCTCTTT
>DRKH01000515.1 GCA_011051825.1 Desulfobulbus sp. | reverse complement strand
GTTCAGGCAGGTGAAACGTAACCGTTCACCGGGATGTCATGTCCTTGGCATTACATCCAAATTGTAAACGTTTACCAGTGCTCCATATAGTTACAAACCCTGTGACGAGATACCCTGAAAGGTACATAAAATTTACCAGTCCATCATGTAACAGTTGAGATCCCGGCCTTCAAGCAGATCTGCACCCTCCATATATCTATGCATGGATTCGGCGGCAACCTTGCCCTGATAAACGGCCTTGGCCACGGTCTGCGGGCCAAGAACATCGTCTCCGCCGGCAAAAATCCACTCCTCACTGGTCTGCAGTGTTTTAGAGTTTACAGTATAGGTCCCCCAGGATTCGACCTTAAGCCCAAGACCCTTATCTGCGGTATGGTCAACATTCTGGCTGATAGCGGGAATAATGGAGTCGGCTTCAATAATAAAATTTGATCCTTCTTTGACAACCGGCCGCCGTCGGCCTGAATCATCGGGTTCGCCGAGTTCCATCCGGACACATTCCACGCCGGTCATCCGGCCGTCTTTCTGTAATATTTTAACCGGTGCGGCAAGAATTTCAATCCGGACCCCCTCTTCCTCAAGATGATGGATCTCGGCACTGGAAGCCGGCATCTCTTCTTTACTCCGGCGATAGAGAATAAAGACATCTTTTGAACCACGGCGAAGGGCGACCCGGGCGACATCTATGGCAACATTTCCGCCGCCGACGACCACCACCGTATTACCGATATCCAGATCTTCACCACTGAGTACCCGGCGCAGATAATCAACCCCGTGGAGGACACCTTGGGTCCCCTCTTCCCCCTCAATACCGAGTTTACGACTTTCATGGGCACCGACACCAAGGAAAACCGTCTCAAAACCCTCTTTTTTCAGGTCGGCAAGGGACTTGTCTCGGCCAACGGTTGTTCCATAGACAATTTCAACACCACAATGCTTCAAGGAATAGAGCTCGGCACCGATGATATCACGGGGAAGGCGATAGTGAGGGATACCAACCGACAGCATACCACCGAAAATCGGCAGAGCCTCAAAGATAGTGCAAGCATACCCCAGATGAGCCAGGATGTATGCTGCAGTCATACCGGCGGGACCGGAGCCGACAATGGCAACTTTTTTTCCATTGGCAAGGGCACACTCTTTGGAGAGATCTTTACCGTTGGCAACCATCCAGTCGGTAAGATACCGCTCCAGCATGCCGATGGCAACGGCCTCTCCCTTTTTACCACGTACACAGGAGCCCTCACATTGGAATTCATGGGGGCAGACCCTTGAGCAGACCGATGGCAGGGTACTGGTTTCGCGAACTTTCCAATAGGCATCTTCAAATTTTTTCTCGCGTAGCAGTAGAATAAACCCGGGAATATCATTACGAATAGGACACCCCTGCATACAGGTAGGTTTCTTACACTGCAGACAACGGTTGGCTTCAAGGATTGCGGTCTCTTCGTCAAAGCCGAAGGTGACTTCCTTAAAATTCGTTACCCGTTCTTCCGGGCTGAGTTCCTTGGGATATTGGCGGGGGATTGCCATACGTTCTTTTGGTTTCATAAGGCCTCCGTACAAGATTGGCGGATTGGAGTTAACAAACACCGGCGGAAAAACAGCTTTTTTTCAGCCGGTAAACCAGCATGGCCGGACCGGATGCCTGCAGGAGCAGAGATGTACAGGCCACGGCCACAACAGATAGTATAGACTTCGAAGAATAAAAAAAAAGCCGCCCTTAAAGGGCGGCTTAAAAACTACTGTAATTTGTACCTATTGTCGAGCGAGTTCTGCTGCTTTAATTCTGGCTATAGCACGCTGCAACGCGGCCTCAGCACGAATACGATTTAACTTTTCGCTCTGTGACTGCGCCTGGGCAAGCCTTTTTTCGGCCCGCTCCTTGGCACGCATGGCACGATCTACATCAATATCGTTCCCATATTCGGCACTTTCGACAAGAAAGGTAATTTTATTGTTTGATACTTCGGAGAATCCGCCGCTGACCATAAGATACTTTGTCTGCTTATCCTGCTTATAGCTCAAGGTACCTGTTTTAATAGTGCTCAAAAAAGGAGCATGATTTGCCAGGACGCCAAACTCTCCTCCAACTCCGGGAGCAGTGACAATATCCACATCATCACTGAGAATAGCTCCGGCAGGAGTAACGACTTCAAGATGAATCTGTGCCATCAGTTATACCTCGGTTCAGCTTACACGTAATGCTTAAGCGGATGCCTTTTCTTCAGCATCTTTTTCAATAGCCTCTTCAATGGTACCAACCATATAAAAGGCATTCTCGGACAGCTCGTCGTGTTTTCCTTCAAGAATTTCCTTAAAACCGCGAACAGTATCTTCAACCTTGCAGTATTTACCATCCATACCGGTAAAGACCTCAGCCACATGGAAAGGCTGGGACAGGAAACGCTGTACTTTACGAGCACGCTGGACGGTCAACTGATCCTCTTCGGAAAGCTCGTCCATACCCAGGATGGCTATAATATCCTGCAGTTCCTTATATTTCTGCAGGGAAACCTGGACACCTCGAGCGGTATTATAATGTTCCTGTCCAACAACGTTGGGATCAAGGATACGGGATGTTGAGTCAAGCGGATCAACAGCAGGGTAGATACCAAGCTCTGCAATCTGACGGGAAAGAACAACAGTACCGTCAAGATGGGCAAAGGTGGTAGCCGGAGCCGGGTCCGTCAAGTCATCAGCAGGTACGTATACACACTGAACAGCGGTAATCGAGCCCTTGGTTGTAGAGGTAATACGTTCCTGCAGTGCACCAAGATCGGTAGCCAGGGTCGGCTGATAACCAACAGCAGACGGAATACGACCAAGCAGAGCAGATACCTCGGCACCGGCCTGGGTGAAACGGAAGATGTTATCTACAAAAAAGAGCACATCCTGTCCTTCCTCATCACGGAAGTACTCAGCAGCGGTCAGGCCGGTCAGTGCAACTCGAGCACGGGCACCCGGAGGCTCCGTCATCTGGCCATAAACCAGAGCAGCCTTTGGCAGTACGCCTGACTCTTTCATCTCCATGTACAGATCGTTTCCTTCACGGGTTCGCTCGCCCACACCGCAGAAAACGGAAATACCACCATGCTGCATGGCGATGTTGTTAACCATCTCCATCATGATAACGGTCTTACCGCAACCGGCACCGCCAAACAGTCCCATTTTGCCACCGCGTGGAAAGGGAACAAGCAGGTCGATAACCTTGATTCCGGTCTCGAGGACGTTGACCTCGGTGTCCTGCTCGGTGAAGGCCGGAGCGGGACGATGGATCGGCATCCGTTTGTCATCGTTGATGGGGCCTAAACCATCAACCGGGCGGCCGACGACATTCATGATCCGACCAAGTGCCGGCTCACCGACAGGAATGGTAATCGGCTCACCTGTATCACGGCACTCCATGCCTCGCACCAGGCCATCGGTCTGGTCCATGGCAATGGTTCGAACGACATTATCGCCAAGATGTTGTGCAACTTCAATAACGAGATTTTCTTTCTCATCATTAATACCCGGATTGGTCACAAAAAGTGCATTCAGGATATCCGGTAGTTCTCCCGGTTGAAACTCAACATCAACAACAGGCCCAATGACCTGTATAATTTTACCAACTTTCGAATCACCCATTTGAAATGGCCTCCTCTATCAGATTAAATACCCTAGGTAGTTTAGTTAGCCTTTCAGCGCCTCAGCACCACCGACAATATCCATTAACTCGCCGGTAATGGCTGACTGACGAGCTTTATTATAGAGCTGAGTAAGATCAGCAATAATATCCTTACAGGCGTTGGTCGCGTTATCCATGGCCGTCATTCGAGCGGCATGTTCACTGGCACCAACTTCAATCATGGCGTGATAGACCTGAACATTGAGATAGAGCGGAAGGAGTACTTCCATAATCTCGCCGGGTTCGGGTTCATAGATATAGGCGCCGCTGATATCGCTTTTAGCCTGTTCCTGTCCGGCTTCCTCTTCAACGGGTTTAATCGGCAGGAGCTCTTCAACTTCCGGTCTCTGAACAGCAACGGAATGAAACTTGCCATAGACCAGATCAACCTGATCACTCTCACCGCTGACAAAGTTGGCTATAACCCCCTGGGAAATTTCACGGGCATTAAACATCTGAAACGTGCCCATAATATCACCATATGAGGCACGAATTTTACCCGTTCGTTTTAACCCCTGTTTCGCTTTATTGCCAACTGTAACAAAGGAGACCTTTTTACCCTCGCTCTCATATTTGCGCTGGAGCTTGGTCACAACTTTAATGATATTTGCGTTAAAACTACCGCAGAGTCCACGGTCTGAGGTAACGACCACAATCTCAACACTTTTGACGTCGCGGATTTCCATCAAAGGCAGATTGCTGTCCTTCATTCCTCCGGAAAGATCCTTCATTGCCTCGGCAAATTTTTCCGAATACGGCCTGAAGGATTCCATCTTCTCCTGAGCACCCCGCAACTTGGCCGAGGCGACCATGTTCATCGCCTTGGTTATCTGCGAAGTCTTGGAGACCCCGTCTATTTTATCTTTGACATCCTTTAATCCTGGCATGGGATCGGTCCTCTATGCTTAGTTCAGGCCCTTGGTTGCCTTGAAAGTTTCACCAAACGCTGTAATTGTTTTCCGCAGCTTTTCTTCAATGGCAGAGGTAATTTCTTCCTGCTCTTTCAGGTCGGAGAAAATAGACGGCTCATTGCTTTCAATGTAGGTATAGAGTTCCTGTTCATAGTCACCAAGGGTATTGACCGGAAACTCATCCAGGAAGCCATTGGTTCCGGCAAAGAGGATTGTTACCTGTTTTTCCATGGACAGCGGCATATACTGGGGCTGTTTGAGAATCTCAACCAGGCGTTCACCACGGGTCAGCTGGGCCTGAGTTGCGGCATCAAGATCAGAGCCGAATCCGGCAAAAGCGGCCAGCTCACGATACTGGGCCAGATCAAGTCGAAGGGTACCTGCAACCTGTTTCATGGCCTTGACCTGAGCGGCGCCACCAACACGGGAAACGGAAATACCAACGTTGATAGCAGGTCGAACACCGGCAAAGAACAGACTTGGCTCAAGGAAAACCTGGCCATCGGTAATGGAGATAACGTTGGTCGGGATAAAGGCGGATACGTCACCGGCCTGAGTCTCAATAATGGGCAGAGCAGTCAGGGAACCGGCGCCAAGGTCATCGCTGACCTTAGCCGAACGCTCAAGCAAACGTGAATGGTTGAAGAAAATATCACCGGGATAGGCCTCACGTCCCGGAGGACGTCTCAGCAGCAGAGAAAGCTCACGATAAGACACTGCCTGTTTAGAGAGATCATCATAGATGATCAGGGCGTGCTGGCCGTTATCACGAAAATACTCGCCCATGGCACAACCGACCATGGCAGAAACATACTGCATCGGTGCCGGATCGGATGCACAGGCGGCAACAACGGTGGTGTATTCCATGGCTCCGTGTTTACGCAGGGCCTCAACGACCAGGGCCACGGTCGATTTTTTCTGGCCGGTCGCAACGTAGATACAATGGACATCGGTCTCTTTCTGGGCGATGATGGCATCAACGCAGAGTGCGGTTTTACCGATCTGACGATCACCGATAATCAGCTCACGCTGGCCACGACCAACCGGAGTCATACCGTCAACGGCTTTATAACCGGTGTAGCAGGGCTCATGCACTGATTTACGGGCAATAACACCAGGGGCAATAACCTCCATTTTTCGGATCTCGGCACCTTCAATCGGTCCCTTACCGTCAATGGGCTGGCCGATACCGTCAACAACCCGGCCTTCCAGGGGAGGGCCAACCGGGACCTCTGCAATACGGCCGGTTCGCTTGACCACATCTCCTTCCTTGATATATCGGACATCGCCCATGACCGCGACACCGACATTGTCTTCCTCAAGGTTGAGGGCAAGACCCATGATACCACCGGGGAACTCAAGCAGCTCCATGGCCTGACAATTCTCGACACCATAGACGCGGGCAATACCGTCACCAACGGAGAGAACCGTTCCTGTTTCTTTCAGGTCTACATCACTTTCGTAGCCAGCTATTTGATCCTTAATGATCTGACTGATTTCTTCGGCTTTGATCTGCATTTGACTATTCTCTCCCCTTGATAGATTCTTTTAATCCATTAAGTTGTGTTTTTATACTGCCATCAAGTACCAGGTCACCTACCTTGGCAACGATCCCGCCGATAATGGAAGGATCTACACTGGCCTCAAGTGTCACCTTGTTCCCCGTAATTTTCTCCAGGGTCTGCTGGATCTTTTCTTTCAGGGCATCGTCAAGCTCAATGGCGGACACCACGGAACCATGACTGATATTCTGCTCCTGATCAACCATAACCTGCATTTCCTGGGCAATATCCGGTAGAATGTCGGCCCGTTTCTTCTCAAGGAGAAGATTAAGAAATCTGGTCATAATTGTATCCGCTTTGGCCAGTTCGGCTATTTTAGCCATCACTTTTTCCCTGGCTTCAAGCGGGTAGAGCGGATTGATCAGTGCATTTTCTACCGATTCGTCCTTGTAGAGTTCTGCAATCGCGCCCAGCGCCTCACTGTAGGTTTCATTTTTTCCCTCTTCTTTGCCCAGGGAAAAAAGAGCCTTGGCATATCGTCGTGCTAAGATTGTTTGTCTCACTGTACCGCACCTACTCTTTCAAGATACTGTTCAGTAATCGCAACCTGATCCTCAGCGGTCAGGTTTTTAACGATCAACTCTTCAGCCATGGCGGCTGCCTGTTCGGCAACCTCGTTGCGCAACGTGCGCTTGGCGTCAACCAGCTCAGCCTGAACGGCAGCCGCTGCCTGACGCTTGATATCTTCTGCCGCCCGCTCAGCCTCCTCAAGGATTCGAGTTTTCTCTATCCCTGCCTGGGCGATAGCCTTCTCAACAACGGTATCCATTTCCTGCTCCATACCGGCCAGCCTGGAAACGAACTCCTTGTACGAACGCTCGGCCTCATCTCTCTTAGCCTGCAGATCCTCCAGCTCTTCCTTGATCTGTCGACGACGACCGGAGAGTCCGGAACTGATGGGTTTGGCCAGAAATTTAACCAGGATGACCACCAAAGCGATAAAGTTAACCGTTCTCCAGAACAGATCCTTCAGCTTGGCGGCAGTAATCATGGGTGCATGATGTTCAGCGCCATGCTCGGCACCTTCCATTTCGGCATCATGCTCGGCTGCCAGCTTCTCCTCATGCTCGGCGCCGACAACGTTGCCATGCTTCAGGTCTTCCGCCGCCTTGTTGGCCTCATGGGCTGCTTCCACCCCATGCAATGCCTGATCATCACCAGCCGTAGCCTCTGCGCCGTGCCCCGCGGCAAACACAAACGGTGCAGCACAGAGTGTAAGCGCCAACAGAACCGGCAGTATAATTTTTACGATTTGAGCTCTCATGCTTCCAGACTCCTTCCAAGTATCTTTCCAGCCATATCCCGGGCAAACTCAGCTGCATTCTCCTGAAGCTCTTTCCTGGCGGTATCAATCTGAGAATGAAGATCACTCAGCTGTTTTTCCTTATCGCCGTCAGCTTCCTCGCGGATGGCGGCCAGTTTCTCCGCCCCTGCAGCCTGTGCTTCACTCCGAGCACCATCAAGAGCTTTTTTTGCTCTCAAACTTGCCTCATGCATCTTCTTATCGACCTCAGCCTGACGATGACGGGCATTTTCTTCAAACTGCTCCACGTCATTATTCAGGGAATCAATCTTCTCGGTCCGCTTCTGTAATATGCCCAGCACCGGCTTGTAGAGAATTGCATTAAGAACGACCATCAAAATAACCATATTGATGATGTGAATTACCAGCGTGATGTCGATTGTAATCATAACAACTACTCCTGATGACTCGAAAAAGTTTCCCTTTCCAAGACGGAAAGTGAATGGTGGTTCAGCTCATGAAGGGGATAACTACTGAAAAAACCTCCTGCTGTCAAATCTTTTTTCACTAAAATGCGGCCTGTCGACAGCATATTTTACCATTTCCGCACCGCCACCCCCGTCAATTGGCCGGATTTCGGCATATGTTCAAAAAAACTGATGTTCAACCAAAAAAGAATGAAACAGGTACGTGGGTCAGCATTCAACCTGGCAGGAGCGAACAAGCCGGGCCATTCCCTCGGCAGTGGAAACAATCGGTCGGTAGCCGAGGATATT
>DRKH01000514.1 GCA_011051825.1 Desulfobulbus sp. | reverse complement strand
GAGCACCCCATCTCTGCACGGTCAGGCCTGATTCACATAGGAATCACTATAGTTCACAGGCCTGACTGCACAGATATGGAGCACTCCTAAACAGTTACAGGTGGTGGTTGGGCTAGTTCTCTGCCCCTACCTGAATAGTTACATCGCGATAATAAATCGATACACTCCCGGGCAGTCATCACCCGGGCATAGACGGCCCCCAGCGCTGCCATAAAGGCTCCGTGTACGGAGGCGGCATCAATTTCCCGGTCTGCAAACTGCAGGTTCCTGGTTGCGCAGGCATCATGGGCCAGCAGACAGGAAAATCCCAGATCAAAGGCGGCCCTGACCGTTGCATCGACACACATATGACTCATCATTCCGCAGAGGACCAGTCGCTTGATCCCCTGCCCCCGGAGCAGTTCTTCCAGCCCGGTCTCACGAAAGCTGTTGGGATAGTGTTTTTCAAGCACGGTTTCCGTGGCAAGAGGCTCAAGTGAACTGTGCAGGGCAATACCATCCGTCTCCGGCAGAAAAAATGTCGCCCCGGGCCGATCCGAGATATGCTGCAGATAGACAACCGGCATCCCCATCTGTCGACAGTGGTGGAGCAGATTCTGCGCCTCTGCTGCAGCGGCCTCGGCTCCAACCAGTTCCATCCGGCCTGCCGGGAAATAATCCATTTGAAAATCAATCATGACCAGTGCGGTATCCATCCTGTTCCCCCTGATTTTTTTTACTCCATTTTACGGTATTGCATCGTTGAGGCAATACTAGCAACCTGCCATTTAAAAGTCCCATAATACTATCGGAACAGCTTCATCAGTTTTTCCGATGATCGGCAGATAAAACCCGGAAAAGGGACCTGAACGACGGGAGAGGCAGCGACTTGTCCTGCAGGCATCCTGCAGTCAACATCACGCCTGAAACCTGCACACATATTTTTCTTATCCCCCTGTATCATTCCCTTGTATTTAATTGCAGCACAAGGCATTCACGCATTTTTCCGAAAAATGGACATTTATGAACAACAAAAAGTGCGGGGCTGTCCGGAAATGAACAGTTATCCCCCATTTCAGGGGCAATATGGTTGGCATGCCCTTTGCAATTCAACAGTATCATGAAACGAATTCAACGGATAATTATTCTCTGCCAGCTATCCTTTATTCTCCTGACAGGTACCACTGCCTTGGCCTCGGAAGTACAGATGCTGATCTTTTATCAGCAGGGCTGTCCCTGGTGTGCCCGAATGGATAAAACCCTGAAGGAACCTGATATACAAAGGCTTCTCAAAGAGTATACCAGGATTACACGCATAAATGTTCGGGGAATGGAAACAATACCCGGCTTTAAAAGAAACGGGACGGACCTGACCAGAGAATATAAAATTTCCGGCACCCCGACGATTATCTTTGTGGACAACAAAGAAAAAGTGCTTTTGCGAGTACCGGGTGCCTTGAGTAAACAGGATTTCATGGATGTTGTCTGTCAGTACATTCCCGGCACACGGAAAGAAAAGGAGTGTATCGGCAACGGAGACGCGTTGTAATTTTTTATGGTACGCCAACAGGTGAATAAGTAACAGGAGAGATTCTATGGGTATTTTTGATCCGATTGATTTGAAAGGAAAGCTGACACTATGGGCCGGAGCCGTTGCCTTTCTGATGATTACAGTGATACCGGCATCGAGTTCCGCCGGCAATGTGGAACAGGGTGAAAAAATTGCCACCACCCGGAAACTGGGCAACTGTGTGGCCTGCCATTATTTGCCCAATGTGGAGTCCCCCGGAGACATCGGCCCGAATCTGGTTGAAGCGATGCAGGAGTATACCATGGCGGATCGTGACGATGTGGCCCAATGGATTCGTGATGCCAGGGAATTTAATCCCGGTACTATCATGCCTCCCTTTGGAACGAACAAAATTTTAACGCCGGAGCAAATTGATGATCTGGTTGCCTACCTGTACACCTTAAAAAAATAAGAGCCGATGGTCCGCCAGGAGTATTGCATGCAATCGAGATGCTTCAAACCGGGCAGATTGAACTTGCAGTAACAACGCTTTTACAAGGCGTTAAACTCATCAGGATACCCAAGTCGGCAGAGCAACATAAACTCTATTTATGCAAGGAGACATAAATGAAAAAAGATGATTTTTCGCATGCAAGAAGAGATTTCCTTAAAAAGACCGGTTTTGCATCGGTTACGCTTCTTTCCGTCAGTGCACTTTCCTCCATAATTCCCAGCGGGAACCTGAAGGTCGGCTCCTGGCTGGGACCGGGTGAAGCCGAGGCCGCCGCGGCACCGGAGAATATCCGCGATAAACTGAAGGCCACCTTCGGAGACCGTAAGGTCAAGATGTCCGATGTCACCATGAAGGTACCGATCATTGCCGAAAACGGGGCTGTCGTCCCGGTTAATATCAGCTCCGACCTTCCCATGGAGGAAGGAAACTATGTGAAAAAAATATATATATTCGTTGATGAGAATAATGACCCCTTTATCGCCGATGTGGAACTGACTCCGGCAAACGGCAAGGCGGCCCTTTCTCTCAGGATTAAAATGCGCAAGACCTCCCAGGTGCGCGCCATCCTGGAAACCAGCAAAGGTGCGCTCTATGGCACCAACAAGACGGTCAAGGTAACCATCGGCGGCTGTGGCGGTTAATGCCGGCCTCTCTAACATCGACGGCCGTTTTGTATTCTTTTTGTATTTTTTTTGTATTTAGCATTATGCACCAATCATAGATGAATAGAAACCAGGAGACTGAACATGCCTCAAGGAATAGGAAAAATAAAAATCAGACTACCAAAAACAATACGAAAAGGGCAGGTAATCGCGGTGAAGACGCTTATTACCCACCCCATGGAAACAGGATTCAGAACGGACAAAAAAACCAAAAAGAAGGTTCCGGCCTTTTATATCAACGATGTAAGCGTCTATTACGGTGATACCCTGGTAACACATGCAGACTGGACCATAGCCGTGAGTGCCAATCCGTTCATGACCTTCTATCTCAAGGCAGATAAGAAAGCGCCGTTAAAAATCGTCTGGAAGGATATCAAGGGCGGGGTTTATCAGAAAACCGTGCAGATCACGCCTCAATAGGCTGTGAACCGGCACGTTTCGTTTAACGAATTTCGACGTCAAAACAAACTGAAACAGTGCCACCCGACAACACAAAAACAGCAAGTTACATGCTTGCCGATGTCGACTTCGTATCTTTCTACGAACTCGGCACCAGACAGGGAGGAAGTAAAAAAAATGAAAACAAATATTTCCATTGCAGCCACAATGCTTATGGCGCCGGCTGCCCTTTTGCTGGTCCTTGGGGTAATCAGCCCCTGGAACCGGGTACAGGCGGCCACACAATCAGAAGATACGATTGAGGAATTAACGCCCAGTATGTCCTATGAAGAGTATCAAAAACGCTATGAAAAATATTACGGCGATGCAACCGCACGCATGGCCGAAGAAGGCAACCCGGCGGATTTCCTGCTCGATGACGGCAAGGAACTTGCCGGTACAGTTGCCGGCAGCAAGGGTAAATCATGTGCAAGTTGTCATGGTAAGGATGCCCTGCAGCTGAAAGGGAAAGCTACAGACTACCCCAAGTATAATGCAGACCTGAAGGGCATCATGACCCTTCCCCTTCAAATCAACATCTGTCGTGAAAAACAGATGGGTGCCGAGCCGTTGAAGTACGAGTCCTATGATCAACTGGCCCTGACCATGTACATTAAATCACTGTCCAATGGCCTGCCTATCAAGGTGAGTATCGACGGCCCAGCCAAACCCTTCTATGAAAAGGGTAAGGCCGCCTATTACAAGAGGCGGGGCCAGCTGAACTTCAGTTGTGCAATTTGCCATGTTGAGTATGCCGGCTACAAGGCACGCTCAAACCTGATCTCCAATAATAAACATCATGCCGATCACTGGCCTTCCTATCGGCTGAAATGGGGAAAGACCGGCTCCCTGCAAAGACGCTTTCGCGGCTGCCTGAAAAATATGCGGGCCAAACGCGCAGCCTATCAGAGTGAGGAATTACGCAACCTGGAACTGTATCTGACCTATATCAACAATGGAGATCTTATTCAGGTACCCGGTATGAGAATGTAGCGCCGGAGCATTCCGCTCATTCCATGGCGGATGCGCCTTTATAGTCTGTCCACCCTTCGGTTTATCCGAAAAACAGCCCACGAAGTATTGTGCCGTTCGGGGCTATTTTCATCGCTCGCTGTGGCTGTGAAATTAAAAACCTGGTCCAGCCATGCTGGGTTTCCGAAAACAGCCCACGGAGTATTGTCGATCCAGGCTATTTTCATCGGTCGTTGTGGCTGTGAAATTAAAAAATCTGGTCCAGCCATGCTGGGTTATCCGAAAACAGCCCACGGAGTATTGTCGATCCAGGCTATTTTCATCGGTCGTTGTGGTTGTGAAATTAAAAAATCTGGTCCAGCCATGCTGGTTTATAAGAAAGGAGAACACAATGCATTTATCGAGACGGGATTTTATGCAGATGGCTGGCCTGGCGGCCGGGTCTACCCTGCTCCCCCCGGCGGTCCTCGCCCGGGAACTAACACCTGAAAACCTGATGAAGTTCACGCCCAAGGGACAATTGACCCTCCTGCATACCACGGACAGTCATGCCCAGCTGGTGCCGATTTATTACCGTGAACCGGATGCCAACATCGGCGTGGGCGCAGCAGCGGGCAAGCCACCCCACCTGACCGGCAAAAAATTTCTTCACTATTACGGCCTGCAGCCGGATACGCTGGAGGCCTATGCCTACAGCTGTGACGACTATAGAGCCCTGGCCAAAGAATTCGGAAAGATGGGTGGGTACACCTATATTATGAGCCTGATCAATCAGATTCGCAGCGAACGTCCGGGCAAGGTGCTCTACCTTGACACCGGAGATACCCTGCAGGGGTCTGCCACCAGCCTCTGGACCCGCGGCGAAGATATGGTCCGGGTACTGAACCTGATGAAGTGTGATGCCATGTGCGGACACTGGGAGTTCACCTATGGAGAGGAGCGGGTTCAGGAACTGGTCAACATGATGGAATTTCCATTCCTCGCTCAAAACGTCAACGATGCCACCTGGGGCGATCCTATTTTTAAACCTTACACCATTAAAACGGTAAACGGGCTGAGCGTGGCCCTGATCGGCCAGGCTTTCCCATACACCCCGATCGCCAATCCACGACGATTTATCCCCAACTGGTCTTTCGGAATCAAAGAAGATCACATGCAGGAGGTTGTGGATGAGGTGCGGGCAAAAAAGGTCGATCTGGTAGTGGTTCTTTCACATAACGGCATGGATGTCGACCAGAAAATGGTCAGCCGGGTCAAGGGCATTGATGTCATTATGGGCGGACATACCCATGACGGAGTGCCGAAACCGGTAGTGATCGGGAATACACTGGTGATCGCCTCCGGATGTTATGGAAAATTCCTCTCCAGGCTTGATCTTGAGGTGAAGGGAAAACGGGTTGTTGATTTTTCCTACCGATTGATTCCGATAATGTCGGAGATGATTTCTCCGGACCCAGAGCTGTCCAACCTTATTGATAAAATCAGACGCCCATACAAGAAAAAACTGGCCGAGGTCGTCTGTGATACCGAAACAATGCTCTATAGACGCGGGAATCTGGATGGCAGTTTTGATGAGTTGATCTGTGATGCGCTGGTCGATCATTACGGTGTCGACTTTGCCCTTTCTCCAGGGTTTCGCTGGGGACGGACAGTCCTCCCCGGTCCCGTGACGGCGGAAGATGTCTATTCACAGACCGCCTTAACCTATCCCAATACCTACAAAACGACCATCAACGGCAAGACATTGAAAGATGTTTTGGAAGACATCTGTGATAATATCTATAATCCTGACCCATATCGGCAGCAGGGTGGAGATATGGTACGCAGCAAAGGTCTTGATTTTACGGTAAACATTTCGGGAACCATGGGTACCCGTATCAGTGAGCTCAAGGTACGGGGCAAGGATGTTCATCCAAAGGATCAGTTTACCTTTTCAGGTTGGGCCTCCATGGCGGAACAGCCCGGTCCGCCTATTTACGATGTAGTCATGAACTATGCCCGTAAAAAGAAAACAGTTCAGCCGACCATTGACCGGCCTAAACTTGTAGACTGTCCTGTTTCGACGAAAAAGGCATGCCCGATTGTTCAAAGCTGATGTCCGGTTCTACAAACTCGGGCGAAACACCTTTTTTTATCGGCTCCATGGCCGGTTTCGACGTGGCCTGAAAACCCGGGGTCTTTGCCCGCAAGACCATTTTTCGAACAACCTCTACATGCCGGAACCTGCCTGCAAGCCTTCAGACGACTACACAATCGTTTTCCGTCGCGGATTCGTAACTGGTCACAGGAGTCGTAACTGGTCACAGGATTTGTAACTATGTGTTTTCAGCTATCTTAAACCTGTAACTGTTCAGGGATGCCGTAGATTCGTGCAGACGTGACTGGCCGCAGGTAGCGAGCCTGTGAGACTCCGTGCGGTGCCCCTGAACACTTACGTTACAACATACAACACGTATAGTTCCACTCCGCACAGCGGCTCGCGGCCCTGTTCATCCTATAAGGTGTCCCTAAAGGAAAGAGACTTTAAGGACACCTTTTTTCCCTTGAAATGTTGCCTGCCTGTTTCCTCATCTTTCTCGGTTATTCCGGATTGGCAACTGCACGATTTGGGGTATAATGCTTTTATGAACTTCGATATTCTGCAAAAGCTTGCTCTGTTCCTGGTTCTTTTAGGCTGGCCCCTTCCACCGGCAGTTCATGCCGAACCGGCTGCTTCCGCGCCCCTGCGTATGCTGGTGATTCAAATGAAAACACCGTCCCGGATGTACAAGGATTTTCTTCCGCTGAAGCGCTATCTGGAGAAACAGCTGAATCGATCTATTGAATTGGATGTTTCGCGTAGAAATTCAGAGATTGTTTCCCTTTTTAAGGAAAAAAAGGTCGATATCGCCTTTGTCTGCCCGACGCTGTATTGTGATTTATCCTGGGACGTCCCGGTTGTTCCACTGGTTAAATTACAGGTCAATGGCAGTGACCAGTACCGAAGTGTCCTGGTGGTCAGGCAAGATTCTCCGGTCATGCGCACGGCTGACCTCATTGATCATACCCTGGTTTATGGCAGGTACTATTGCCCGGGCTCCGGTCTTCTGCCCAGAATTATGCTGCAACGGGTAGGGTTGACGGACGATAATTTCTTTGAAGTGGTAAAGCTCGGAAATGACGAAAGTGCCCTTCTTTCCGTGATGGCCAGGATGTTCGACGTTACCGGGGTACCGGAGATGGCAGTGGGTTCCTTTACCGACAACGGCCTCAGAATTCTCCGCTATTCCGAGCCGATTCCTCAGTATCTTTTTGTGGCCGGTGCATGGCTGGGAAGGGATTTAATCAGCCGAATCAAAGAGGTCATGCTCGACCTGAACCGGAACCCGAACCGCAACGCTCTCATCGGTACCATTGAACAAGGGGTGGACGGTTTTTCAGATGCAGAGGACAGCGACTATGACATTGTTCGGGTGCTGATCGAAAGCCTGAAAACGGGGAATGATCATATCTCCTTTCAGAAAGGAGAACATACCCTGGTTGTGGAGCCTCTCTACTATGGTGCGGACCTGTTCCGGCGGTTGAAACCACTGCTTGCAAGGTTGCGGCTGGAGACCGGCTGGAAGTATCACCTTCTTATTCCCGAGAGCATTGAGGCCTTTCTCAAGATCCGCAGAGAAGGGAAAGGAGACATCTATCTGCAGGAGCCCGCCCTCCTTGCCGGATTCCCCAATCCCCGGAATCAGGTACTCGGCTCACTGGCGGTTATACCGCCGGCAGAAAACATCGGCATCATTATTTCCGTCGACTCCGGCAAGGTGAAAAGCCTGCAGGATCTGCGTGGTAAAAAGATAGGGATACCTTCTCTCCTTGCAGAAGGGGGGTATGGCGCCCAGAATCGCTGGCTGCAACAGCGTGGAATTGCTCTGGACGGAGTGCAGCTGGTAAGCATGGGAACCTGTGAGAAAGTCTTGATGGCTGTATATCGCGGCGATGTGGATGCGGGATATCTGACCCTTGACACTCTCCAGAGGCTGCAAAAAGACCTGCAACCCAACCGTATCATTCTATTGGGCAGAACTCCCCCGCTCAACGATTGGGTCATTTCAGCCCGGAAGGATGTTCCTGACTTTGTGAAAAACAAAATTCAAAAAATCCTCGCTGAAAAAAGTGTCTATCCCCAGGGGATTGAGCGACAATGAACATTTTCCGAAATTTTCATCGCCATACCAGCATCAGAACCAAGGGCGTAATTTATGTCGTTGTCCTTATTTTATTCATCTTTCTCACCGTCAGCTCCCTGGTGATGTCCACGGTAAAAAAAAACCTTGTTGAACAGCTTGATCAATTCCACTGGAGCATTGCCAAAAAGCTCGCCCAAACCTCTTCCGATGTTCTGCTGTCCCGGAATTATGGATTTTTAATGGAACAGATCAGGCGACTGAAATCCGCCGGCGAAATATCGAGAGTGAAAATCATCGATAAACGGCATGTCGTTATCGCTTCCGATCAGATTTCCGAGATTGGCACTAAAGATGCCGGTCTTATGGAATTGGGGCTCCATCCGGAGGGAAAAAATCGTGCCCGGGAAAAGGTTGGAGCAGATATTTCCATGCCGATAGAAATCAACGGGGAACCTATTGGTGCATTAACAGTCGGTTTTGACTGGGATGCGGAGGGTCGGCGCATTGACCGGGAACTGGGGCGGACGATCCGGCAGATTCTTTACCTCGCTCTGCTCATTTTTGTCCTGGGTATCGGCGGTGCCTTTATTATATCGCGGGTCTTGACCCGGCCGATCATTGAACTTTCCAGAGAAATAGAAAAATTCGACCGGGAAATATATCCTCAGGACGATGACCGGGGATTATCCGCCTATAAAGATGAAAGCCTGCAGCTTGGCGATGCCTTTACCCGGATGATGACCAACTTGCAAAAATATCTGGCAAAAAATAAAAAAATCTCCGCTGAACGGGAAAAATTAACCTGCATGGCGGCTATCGGTCAGATGTCTGCGCAGATTGCCCATGAAACACGCAACAGTCTTTATGCGATCCGGGGAGCGATTGCAGGTCTGGAAAAGTCGGAGGCGCTGTCTGAACGGCAGGATTATGTAGAGATCATTAAGGAGGAAGTTCAGGAGATGACCAAGATGTCGGATGACTTTCTCCAGTTTGCCAGAACTCCTGAACCTGAAATTGTCCCGTGCCATGTCGACGACGTGGTACAAAGAGTAGCGGAACTTCTCGAGCCCGACCTGGAAGATGCAAAGATCAAGGTGATAAAACAGGGGCAAGAGGAGGTACCGCAGGTGATGGCTGATCCCATCCTTCTGAAACGAGCCTTTATGAATCTGTTTTTAAATGCTATTCAGGCCATGGAAGGCGGGGGTACCATTTGGGTGGAATATCGGTCGGTGGATAATTTTGTTGAAACCAGTATTCAGGACGAGGGACCTGGAATTCCCCGGGAGATTAATGTAAAGGTTTTTCAGCCATTTTTTTCCACAAAGATTAACGGCACGGGGCTGGGACTGCCCACTGTCTATAAATTGGTTGTCTCCCAGCGTGGGGATGTGGATCTGGTGGATTCGGAGTTCGGAGCCCGATTTATTTTACAACTGCCGATGGCGAAAACTGCTGGAGCGTAAAATATGCATAGAATTCTGGTGGTGGATGATGAAAGAAATATCCGCAAGGTTCTTTCAACGTATCTGCAAAAGGAAGGTCTTGCGGTGGAGACCGTCCGTAATTACGAGGAGGCGGTACACAAGATCAGCGAAGGAAGTATTGATCTGGTGCTTACCGATATGCGCCTCCCCGGCCTGTCGGGCCTGCATCTGCTGCAATGGATCAAAAGAAAGCAGCCTTATCTTCCGGTGTTGGTGATTACCGCCTATGGAAGTATCGACAACGCGGTTGAAGTGATGAAAAACGGGGCCTCAAGTTATTTGACCAAGCCGGTGGACATGGATGAGATGCTGACCCTCATCCGGCATACTCTGGTAAAGGAGCAGGTCGTAAAGAATCCGCACCCCACGGATGAGATACTGGATCGCTTTGGCATTATCGGCCGGAGCCCGGCGATCAATAAGGTTATATCCACGGTTCAGATTGTGAGTTCAAGCCGTGCGAACATCCTGATAACCGGGGAGTCGGGAACCGGCAAGGAACTTGTGGCCGGTGCGGTTCATTCAGCATCCAGCCGCCGATCTCTGCCTTTTATCGCAATTAACTGTGCAGCTATCCCTGCTGACCTGATTGAAAATGAACTCTTCGGTCATGAAAAAGGCACATTCACCGGCGCTGTCAGCCGGGAGAAAGGCAAGGTTGAGATGGCGGATAACGGGACACTGTTTCTTGATGAAATAGGGGAGATGTCCATAGCCATGCAGATCAAACTCCTGCGGTTCCTGCAGGAACGCACCTTTTACAGAATTGGAGGGCGTGAACAGATAGTATCCAACTGCCGGATTATCGCAGCGACCAACCGTGACCTGGAAAAAGAGGTGGAAAACGGCAACTTCAGGGAAGATCTCTTCTACCGACTAAACGTCATCCAGATACACATACCAACCTTGAGAGAACGTAAGGAAGATATCCCTCTGCTGGCCGGACACTTTCTCGACAAATATGCTGCTGAAAACAAAAAATTTATCCGAGGAATTGACCCGCAGGCACTTGAGGCGCTTATACACTATGCATGGCCGGGAAATATCCGGGAATTGCAGAATATCATTGAAAGAGGCGTGGTCCTCTCCCGTCTTGACACCATCGTTCTGGATGACCTGCCAAAAAAATTACGAAATACATACCTGGACCGGGCAGACCAACCGCTTGAAGAGGGTGATTTTCCTGAACTTTCAGGAATGCCTCTTGCCGAGCTGGAACGGATTGCCGTCCTGAAGGCGCTGAAAGCTGAAAATTGGAACCAGACCCATGCCGCCAAAAAACTTGGTATCACCCGCCGGCAGCTGAGGACCAAGATGGAAAAGTATCAACTCCTGTAAAACCAGCATAGCTGGACCAGATAAGCTGTGCGAAGGTAAGCGTTTACGAGCGAAGCGCAGACTTCGGTTTTTTAACGCCACAGCCACAACCAACAATGAAAATCAGTACCTTACGTTAAAACATACGCTTTTGCTTTTCGAATCCCCCCTGCGGTCGGCCAACCGGCGATCGTAACCATCAAGATAGGACATTTCTGACCAACTGTACCCCCATTGGTGTTCGGAAATGAACAGCAACACATACTCTCTACCTGCCCGGCAGGCTCCTCCTCATCCACTGGAACTCCATCCATCCGGGGCAACAGGCCTGCAGGTCTGCCTCTCTCTCCGCTCCCCGGTCCAACGGCTGTCCTTTTTCCGGACCTGGGGTTGCGCGTTGGTGCGCACACCAGCGGCCCAAAGGACGGGTTTCTGCTCCAGGTGAACAATGACTTGCCGTCGATCTGTCAGAGCACGGGATACGTTCATGGGACCCGATCGATTGTCATAAAAATACCGGCCCGGATTCAGGTTCCAAACAGCTGGCATACCATTTGCTTTATTCCCTTACAGAAAAGGTAAACAACTCAACAACTACAGGCCCATGCTACCTTTACGCCTGTATACTTACAAGTTACGCAAAAGAGATTGCGCTTAACAGAGAGGGTCAAATGTCAAAAGAAAAACTCAGGGAGAGTCTGGTCATGGCAGTCATTGCCGCAGGCTTTATCATCGTTTTATTCCTGATCTTCAAAATCAAGGCCTATGGAATGCTTGATTCGTCGGCCATGTCGGATGAAGAAATATCCGTCCTTAAAAATTCAATTCATACTACCCTGGTCTGGGGTGGCCTCATTATCGGCGGACTCATGGGCGCTATCGTCCAGCGCTCTAAATTTTGTATTGCTGCTGCCTGTCATGCCCGGATAACCATCGGTGATCTTTTTCAAACGCGTTCCTATGCCATGGCTTTATTTGTGGCTATTCTCGGCACGCAGATTTTATATAAAACAGGAGAGGTCGATATTCAGTACAGCATGTATGTGTCCTCACCTTTTACCTGGCTCAGCTATATTATCGGCGGCTTTACTTTCGGCGTCGGAATAGTTTATGCTGGTGGTTGTGCCAGCAGGATCCTCGTACGTGCTGCAGAGGGAGACCTGGGATCACTGGCCAGTGTCATGGCGTTTATCCTTGCCTCCGGAGCTACATTATGGGGTATAACCGCCAAAATACGGGTTGACTATTTCAATGCATTTACTCTGGACCTGCAGAGTCAGTATCTTCCTGAAATTTTTTCCCCCATTCCCTGGTGGGTGATCCTGCTCACCCTTGAAATTCTGCTGGTTCTCTTCATGTTGAAGGCACCGAAGGAGTCTGAATGGTGGGGATTCCAATGGCCGTTAACCGGTATTGCCATCGGCCTGACCATTGTTCTGGCTTGGTGGCTCAACGGCTCTGCCCACAAGGTTCTGCCGCTCATTGACAGTTTTTCATTCAGCGGACCTGACGATGCCGCACTCTTGCAGAAATGGCGGCCCAAGAGCCTTACCTTTGCCCTGGCCGATGCACAAAGCTTCCGGTACATCATTCTCTGGACCGGAGAAACAATCAACTTCGCCATTGCTACCGTGTTCGGGGTTCTGGCCGGCTCATTCCTGGCTGCCCGGATCAGCGGTACCTTTAACTGGGTGGCACCGCCGCTCCAGCAGTTTCAATTTAACCTCGTCGGAGGCCTGCTGATGGGGTTTGGTGCAGTACTGGCCCTGGGGTGCAATATCGGCCAGGGCCTGAGCGGTATCTCAACAATGTCCCTTGGCAGTATAGTTACTATGAGCTGTATCGCTCTCGGGGCCATGTCCGGTGCCAAATTTATGCTTTGGAATATCATGAGAGAGTAACATATGAACAAATCGAATAGGGAAAACCCGGTTCAATGGTTGATCATCTTTGCAATCCTGCTCATGACACTGTCGGGCTGTACACAACCCCAGCCTGCAGCGCTGCAGGCTGGGGAGGAACCGGTTGTCATCCGTTCCGTTATCGCGGATTATGATCAGGTCTGGGACGATCTCACCATGGCCTTAACCAGCCGCGGCCTGGTGATATCTTCGGTATCGCATGTGGGAGAAATGCTTGAGCGCACCGGAAAGGCCCTGAATCAGAACACAAAGATCTTTGCCCGGGCCAATGTCATGGAATTTTGCAGTGCTGTCATCTCAAGAAAAATGATGGAGGCCAACCCGCATTACATCGCCTTCTGCCCTTACCAGATCATGGTCTATTCCCTGCCCGAAGAACCGGAAAAGATCTATCTTGGTTATCGACGTCTGATCTGGGCCGGGGTTCAGGACCGGCAGGTATTACAAGCGGTGGAAACCTTACTCTCCGGCTTGATCGATGAAGTCGTGGAGACACAGAATGAGTACCAATAGCTACTGAAATTCCAATTTACGTTTGGGAAAACTTATTGTATTCTCGGAGCTTCATCAGCTGCTTTCCTGATGAACCATACCGGGAGCAATATGGAACTGTATCAGCTTAAATCCTTTGTAACCGTTGCCGGGGAGAGCCATCTCACCCGGGCGGCGGAAAAACTCAATACCAGCCAGCCCTCGGTCAGTGCTCATATAAAGGCGCTGGAAGAAGAGTTCGGATTTCCTCTTTTTGTCAGAACAGCCAAGGGTATGCAGCTGACGGCGGCCGGTAAACTTCTCAGGACAAAGGCGCAAAAAATCCTGCAGGATGTTGAGGAACTGACCGGGCTTGGCGAAAACCTGCTCAATCAACCGACAGGTATTCTCCGGATCGGCCTGAACCGGAATGCGGAATTTCTCCGCATCAGCCCCCTGTATCAACAGTTGCGGGACAACTACCCGAACCTTGAAATTGTTCTGCACCAATCCATCTCCGGCACTATCCTGAAGATGATCAAAACCGATGAACTCGACTGCGGTTTTGTTCTCGGCAGTTGTGCCATGGATGACCTCACCCTGCTCCCGCTGGCTGAATTCAAATTGAGAATTGTCGGTCCCACCAGCCTGCAGACACGTCTGGAAAAGGCCGATCTTTCCGGGCTGGCCCAACTGCCCTGGATCGGTATCCCCAACGACTGCCCCTACTCCGGAATCATGGAACAGTATTTTCACGCTCGCGGCCTCTATCCGAAAACCGAGGTTGTCGCCGATCAGCAGTCCGCCATTGTCAGTATGATCGAGTCCGGAGTCGGCCTCAACTTCATGCTTGAAGAAGAGGCGACCTGTGCCCGGGAACAGGGCCGGGTCGCCCTCTGGCCCGGCGGCAGTTTTCCCATCAAGCTCTCCTTTGCCTATCGTACCCGGGAGCACCATTCCTCCCGGCTCCAGGCCATACGGAAAACCATGGCAGCCATCTGGCCACAGCTGTAACTCGTAACTCTTCCTCGATATGGTCCAGGAGAACAGCACCAAATTATTTTCTTTTCCTTGTCTCATCCCGCCCACATGTATATAGTAACAGATATCGCTACTGTTCAAGAATGCCAATCAGGTACATGGATATGATATGCCGAGAGATCTGCCCGTTGGAAACGGGTCATTACTGGTAAACTTCGACCACACCGGCCAGGTTCGTGATATATTCTGGCCGCATGTCGGCCAGGAAAATCATACCAGCGGCCGGGTCTGTCGACTGGGTGTCTGGGTTGATAACCGGTTCAGCTGGCTGGATCATGATTGCTGGCAGCAAAAGCTCTGCTACAGT
>DRKH01000513.1 GCA_011051825.1 Desulfobulbus sp. | reverse complement strand
TCTCGATCACCAGGTTCTGATAGATGAAATCGGCCGGCCAGGTACTGTTGGCCAGGATGCCCCCCACCCGGGCCGCGGCGAGAATGACGCAGTCGATCTTCTCCTGTCGGAAAAAATCGTGCACGGCCCGCTGGTCGAGGAGATCGAGTTCGGCGTGGTTTCGGGTCACAATATCTTCCATGCCCTCTTGTCGGCATTTCCGCACGATGGCGGAGCCCACCATGCCCCTGTGACCGGCGACGTATAGCCTGGTTCCGACCGATAAAAAGGAACTCTTCATAAGTTATTCAACCATCCGGCGCACGCTCTTGGCACTGCGGTCATCGTTGTTCTTCTTTCTTTCCCCGCTCCCCGGCGGCTGGCAGCAATGCCACGGCAACCCCGAGATCACGGGGGTCATTACCATAACCTTCCCGTAAAGGATTCCACGTCCGGCCGGCATGGATTACAAGCGGAAGCCGGGAATCAAGCGCCGCAGGCAAGACGATGGCACTCCAGCCATGCCCGGTCAGGCGGCGGGTGGCAATCACCTGCGAGTTCTGCAGGAATCTGATCTCCAGAGGGAACCTTTCAGGAAACGGTTGCTCATTTTTCACCAGCATCACACCAGGCCGGCTGCGACCTTCGTCCGGGCCGATCCGGGCCTGCCAGTGTGTCCACCGGTACGCAAGCGGCCTGGCCTCGCTGTCCTCCACAGCCACCCTGCCAAACTGCCATCGGTAAAAACCAAGATCCCCCCCCGGCCCCGGACTCTCGGGTTGCACCTCGCTGACAGCAACCCCAAGGTTTCTGCTGTCCCTGGAGATACCTTCCCGGCGGGGATTCCAGGTCCGCGAGACCTGCAACTCGAGCCGCCCCGTCAATCTACCACTGACCGCGGGTACTGCATATCTCCCTGTCACGGTTCGGGGTCTCCAGAAGGTGATCCGATCAATGGGGGAACCATCCAGCAAGACATCCAGGACAATGGGATCCCTGCCCATGCCAGGAGCATTGCAAAAGAATTTCATATCATAAACCCCGGCCCGGTCCAGTTTCACCACGGCCCTCTTTCCCGTCCAGCGATAGATCTCCCCCCTTGCCCATGTTTCCCGGGGATAAAACCCGAAATACCTGCTCTGATCCTGATCCGGGGCATAGATCCGCAAGCCATATTTCGCGGCAAGGGCGCGTGACTGGTAGTTTGCGAGGTAGGCGGCACCACCGAGACAGACCAGTATTCCGGTGCTCCACAGTAAAAGCCGTCCTGTCTTACGCCCCCGTGGTGAAAGCACCGAGTCGTCGATAGTCATTGCATAGGCAAAGCACAGAAAAACCAGGATCCAGGTCACGCCGATATACTGCATGCTCTGGGTCAGGCCGTACAGATGAAAGGCGATCACCGAAAAGAAGACAGCAAGGCTCGTGGTATTCCCGGTGCTCCTGAAATCACGATAAAGGAGCATGAGCATGTATCCGGTTGCCATACACCAGATCGCCAGGCCGGCGACGCCGTTACTGACCCAAAGCTGGAGGTAAAGGTTATGCGGCGTATCAGCCAGAAAACCGACCTTCTCATGTTGCCTGCTATAGGTGGATTCAGGGATGCTGGCCAGGGTGACAACCTGGTATTTGTAACTTTCGTAGCCCCTCCCGACCAGAGGGGATTCCCGACCGATGGCCATGGCATCCTGCCAGATCTTGCCGCGCATGCCAATGGTGCTCAACTTGGCAAAACGCTGCTCCAGCAGGCCCTCGTCACTTCCCCTTACCATATGGAACAGAGAAAAACTCCCCCCTGCGACAAGGACAAACAGCAGGGTATACATACCAGTTGCACCGATCAATCGGACTGTGCCCCGCAGCAAACCCTGTTTGTATGCACTGGCAAAATAATGACAGGTGCTCCACAGCAGGGCGACAATCAGGGGATACAGCAGCCACGCCGTCCTGGACCTGGTCAAGATAACAGCAAAAAAACATACAAAAACTAAAAAATACAATACGGACGCCAACCATGCCCGACCCTTTGCCGCAATAACGAGGACAAAAGGGACAGTGACAACCACGTATTCAGCAAACCAGCCCGGATTGCCGAACAAGGACTGAAGCCTGCCTCTCTCAATGCTCTCCGGGCGCAGCCATTCCAAAGAAAACAGGTGATAGTGCTCCAGGATGCCGATACCGGAGGCGGCAAACATGCCCATAACCAGGCCTGCAAACAATGCCCTGAATATCGAACCGGAATGCCGCGAGCGGGCCAGGAGGTGTCCGAACAGGAAAAAAAGCACCAGCCTGTTTGCAGCGGCATAGGGATACAGGCCGGAACCCGGGGTACTCTGCAACAGGGCGCCGGAAAAATCAAACAGGCCCCAGAGGGAGGCCAGCCGAATCGCGTGCTCAACAGGCATCTGCAGCAATGAAAGCAGCGCGAGCAGAACATAGCCGCCCACCAGAAGGCCGAGGCTATTAATATTGAAACCACCGGCAGGCGGGGTGGAACGTAGCGCCTCAAAAACGAGGAGCAGGCAGACGAGAGAAAGAAAAAATTCGCAAAAGAGGCTCAGAGGCTGATACGCCGGCACCCCGTAGAGGGGGAAAGAGAAGGATATAAAAAAAACCAGGTAGTTGAGGTACCGGGGGCGGCACATGACAAAGATAACACAGGAAACAGCCGCCAGGACGAGTGCCTGGACGGGCGCAGGCAGGTATGCGACAACCACAAGATGCGCAGCCAGGTTCGCGGCCAGGAAGAGAAGAACTGGAGAAAAAACCAGGATGCCGGGCAAAACCAGCCTTGTCTGTACATGGCGAAAACGCATGGAAACGGTTATCTCTCGTCCGCGCAGGCAGTCTTGATCTTCGTTTCAATCCCCCTTCCCCCTCCCTCCCAGGCATACTCGGGGACAATGGCCTTGAGATGTTCTTTCAGGTCTCCCACTGTCCTTGATACTGCGGCGGCCTTGAGGACATCCAGCTCGCGGAGAAGCCAGTCCCAGCTCACTTCCCTGCTCCTGGCAAGCAACAGTTTCGCATGATTGGTCGGCTGAAGTCCTTCGCTTTCGTGCAGTATCTCTTCAAACAGTTTTTCACCCGGACGCAGCCCAGTGTAAATGATCTTTATATCCTCACCGGGAATGAAACCGGACAACCGTATCATCTGTTCTGCCAGGTTTCGAATCAGTATCGGCTCTCCCATATCCAGGACAAAGATCTCCCCGCCCCCCCCCATTGCTCCGGCCTGGAGTATCAGGCTCACCGACTCCGGAATAGTCATGAAATACCTGGTTATCTCCGGGTGCGTCACGGTGACAGGACCACCGGCCTCTATCTGCTTCTGGAACAGTGGCACCACAGAGCCTGCCGAGCCAAGGACATTGCCGAATCGGGTTGTAATGAATTTTGTTCCCGACAGCTTATTGAAATTCTGACAAAACAGCTCCGCAACCCGTTTGGTTGCACCCATTACATTGGCAGGATTGACGGCCTTGTCCGTCGACACCAGAACAAACCTGTCGACGCCATACTGGTCAGCCAGCTGGGCAATGGTAATCGTGCCAAAGATATTGTTCCGTACTCCTTCGGCAGGATTTCTCTCTACCATGGGAACGTGCTTGTAGGCCGCGGCGTGAAAAACAACCTCTGGTGAAAATTTTCTGAACACCCACTCCGCTCTTTCCCTGTTTCGTATATCGCCGAGAACAGCAATCAGTGACAGCTTGGAGAAAATCTCCATCAATTCGTGATCAATGGCGTAGAGGTTATATTCGCTGTGATCAAAGACAATAAGCTGCTTCGGCTTCTGTGCAGCAATCTGACGGCAGAGCTCCGACCCGATCGAACCGCCTCCTCCTGTGACCAGCACAATCCGGTTGTGCAGGTATTCGGTAATGGCTTCTGTGTCCAGGGTGATCACATCTCGACCGAGCAGATCCTCGACCGTCACCGCACGCAGTTTGTCCGCATTTATAGTTTTGCCCTGCATTTCAAAAAGCGAGGGCAGGATCTTGTATTCAACACCCAGCGCGTTGCACTTGTTGACATACCTGTTGATGACAGCCTTGCCTGCAGAGGGTATAGCGATCACGACAAGTTCGATCGACAGGACATCAACCATTTCCTCGAGACGATCCCCGTCACCAAAGACCCGAATCCCGTGAATCTCCTTCTTCCATTTGACAGGATCGTCATCGAGAAAGGCCAGCGTCTGATACTCGTCCCGGTGCAGCAGGTCCCTGGCCAGCATTTCTCCGGCCGAACCCGCACCGATGATCAATGTTCTTTTCCCGACATCAGAAGGAATGTGAAACCTGTGATCCTTGAACAACCGATACATGATCCTGGGCAGGCACAGTCCTGCTGCCAACAACAATGGATACAGTAAAAAAAAAGACCTGGGTACACCTTCCAGGCGCGTCATCAAAGCCATGATGGTTGCGATTATTGGCAATCCCAGCAAAACAGACTTGATGATTCGGACCAGATCCTGGACCGAAGCAAATCGCCACATCCCCCTATACAGTCCGAACAACCAGAAGATCCCTCCCTGAACAGGCATAGCAATAGCTATTCCCTCATAAAGAAACGGGATCTGATCGCCCGGAATATGCCCGAGGTTGAACCTGATCCATACAGTCAGAACGAAAGAAACAGGTATCCACAGAATATCATGAAAAAAGGCAACCCAGCGATTGAGCAAAACCAACTTAATTCTCTGTGTATTCATATACAAGGTACACGAGGTTATCTTTGTATGCACGCCAAGGCGCCTCAAGTATTTGGAGTCCAGCGGACTAACATCAACTGATCAGAATCGCTGCATTCTTGAACCATAGCAACCGCCTGCCCAGATGAGGTGATGGCCAGAGTCTTCACTACTCTCCGCCTCCCCCCTGGCCGATCGTACCTTCAACTATGCATGCCCTGACCCTTTACACATCTGGCAGGGGGGAACCCTATGGTGCAATACCCGGTGACGAGTTTTCTGCACCTGTCCGTCAACCGACGGGCTCATCGCCTGAGAAGCAGAAAAAAGGTGCGCATCAGGATTCGGAGGTCCTCGCAGAAGCCGATGCGACTGATATATTTCTTATATAATGAGATCTTGGCAGGCATGATTATATTAATATAGGCATCTTCCATACTCTTGAAGCCCTGCAGCAGGGCTTCCTCATTCCTGAATTCGAGAGCCGCATAATCAGTTATGCCGGGGCATACGGTCAATATTTCCCTGTAATCCTCGGTAAACATTTCTACATAGCGGGCAACTTCCGGTCGAGGCCCCACAAGGCTCATCTGGCCAAGCAACACGTTGACAAGCTGGGGCAATTCGTCAATCTTGCTGGCGCGAAGTACCTTGCCGACCCGGGTAATTCTCGGATCTCCTCCCCTGGTAATCGCTGGTCCTGTACGGGAAGCGTCACAGACCATGGAACGAAATTTAAGCACCTTGAAAGGAATAAAATTTCGTCCCACTCTATTGTGGCCAAAAAAAACAGGGCCAGGAGAATCAAGCTTGACAGCCACGGCGACAACCAGAAAGAGCGGAGAGAAAAGCACAAGCCCTGCCAGCGCCGCGGCGCGATCAAACATGCCCTTACCTGTGCGCAGGTAAAATGAGGCTTTATTCTTCCGGAACCGGCTGGCCGAAGACCTGCTATCCACTACCATACATCTCTGCAACGTTTCGAACCGCCTCCACCACACGCTCGACATCCGCATCGCTCATGGCAGGATAAATAGGCAGGCTGATCGCCCGGGAATAGACATCCCGCGCGACCGGAAAATCATCGGCAGCGAATCCGTATCGTTTCCGCCAATAGGGGTGAAGATGGAGTGGAATGAAATGAACACTTGTCCCGACACCCTGTTCACTCAACAGCTCAATAAAACGATCCCGGTCTATGGTAAGTTGTTCCAGCTCCAGCTGAATGACGTACAGATGCCATGCATGAATATCGTCAGGACGAACACTGACAGGTAGTCTCATGGGCAGCCCCTGCAATCCCTCGCTGTAACGACGGGCAATCGCCCACCGGCGTTCTCTAAAGGTATCAACCCTGCGAAGTTGATGGATACCGATGGCTGCGGCGATATCCGGCATATTATATTTGTAACCGAGCGCCACAACCTCGTAATACCAAGAAGGATGCCTGCTTGTATAGCGGCCGAAGACATCCCGATTTATGCCATGCAGTCGCATCACCTCCATACGACGAGCCCATTTTTCTCGCGCGGTCACAATCATTCCGCCTTCGCCAGTGGCGAGAGTCTTGGTCACATAGAAGCTGTACACGGTAATATCCCCTATCGTGCCAATCATTCTTTTGTTGTAAGTGGAAGGCAGGGCATGCGCGGCGTCTTCGATGACCCGGAGATCAAAACGATCTGCAAGATCACAGATGGAATCCATATCACATGCCTGACCGGCGAAGTGAACCGGGAGTATCGCCTTTATCCTCCTACGTTCTGCCGACGAGAGACATTCAAGATGCCTCTCAATAGCAGAGGGGGAGATATTGCATGTGTCTCGATCAATATCAATAAAGACAGGATCCGCACCAAGATACCGGATTACCTCCGCAGTTGCGGTGAAAGTATATGGAGTTGTAATAATTTTGTCACCTGCCTCAACACCAATACATTCAAGAGCGAGATGAAGTCCTGCGGTGGCGGAATTAACGGCGATACAATACTCCACTCCGAGATAAGCGGCAAAATCCTCTTCAAATTGCTTCGTTTTTGGTCCGGTGGTGATCCAGCCGCTTCGTAACGAATCAACAACCTCATCAATTTCCTCCTGACCAATATAAGGCAAGGCAAAAGGGAGAAATGCTCTTTCACTCATGTCAAAATTCACCCATTGCCTTGACAGCTCCCAAGCCGTCACAGGCAGCATATTAGTTCAGCGAAAAAACTAAACAACCACCGGCTAAAGCCGGTGGGTTTAAACCAAGGACTGAAAGTTAGGATACGGGTCAAGACCCGTTTATGATTCCGTCTTAAAATTATCATTTCGACTTGGTTCAAGATGGTGTTCCAAGTAGCTTTTTGTTATATCATCAGTTAGTTGCCCCAACGTGGCGCAAAAGTATCCACGAGCCCAAAAAATATATGCCGATGCCGGCTCTTCGACGTTTCATGTGGATTTCAGGATATCCTGCACCGGTGAAGCCAAGAGGTAAATCATGCTGATGAACGTCTCGTCTTGTCGGAATCCTCGTGCTCTTGCCTTCGCCGCCTGGAATATTCCGTTCAGCGCCTCAATGC
>DRKH01000512.1 GCA_011051825.1 Desulfobulbus sp. | reverse complement strand
GGTCCTGCAGCATCATTCCTTTACCTGACTGCGGGATGTCTTCGTGTACCTGATCATTCTGCGCAATTAATGCCCTCGCCGATCAGAACCAGCTGAGCTTTGGCTGAATCAAAAAAAACTTCGGTTCCCAGTGAGCCCACATCCAAGGGAGTCAACGAGAAAGGCCTGGAAAATCAAGCCGCCGGGCGGCAAGCCTGGCTCCAAAAGATAACTGTGGTGACAGATGGTATCAGGGGACCGCGGCGAGCGGTATAGTGCAAAACTGGTGGAACGACGGTAACAGCCGGGACCTTACCGACTTCATCAGGGTAAAAACCGGTCATCCCCTGGAGCCGGATCCGTTTATACAAAGTATTCCTCCTCAGCAGGACAAACCGGAGGCGGAAATCTTATCACTCCTGCAGAGAACGGTGACGGCCCTGTAAAAGGAAAAAGTCAAAGTCGGCACGTTCGACAAAAAAAAGGGGCTGTATCCTCAAGGGAACAGCCCCAATTTCGGTGTTGACCGAGCAGCACCTATACCTGATGCAATCCTCAGATCACATGCTCTAGTGTTTTTTATCAGATCTTTATTTCAATGTTACTTCTGGCGATACTTGAAAGAAACTGAAACACGGGTCCGGTAGGCCACAACCTTTCCCTTCTCTATCTGCATATCCATCTTGGTCACTTCGGCAATTCGCAGATCCTTTAAGCTCTTACTCGTGGTCTCTACTGCATTTTTCGCGGCATCTTCCCATGATTTCTTGCTTACACCAACCAGCTCAATAATCTTGTAGACACTTGTATTAGCCATAACCAACCTCCTTTTATGGGGTTAAGATGGAAAAGGATACGTATGCATCCAGCTCACTATAGTAAAAGGCTTACAGGATTTTTGCCATGAAAATCCAAAAGATAATCACCTATCCAAAAATCAGGGGCCCGGATATCCACGCCGGATCCGCTCACCCCGGCAGCAGCAAAAGGACGGTCGAGGCACCAAGACTTGAGAAGAACAGCCACAGGGTCACCCGATCGACCAATTGTTCATCAACCGCACGGCCGGAGATCCGGTCGACCAGATATTGTATATAGCCACCGGCGGGCAGCTTGTGGCCCAGCTTATTCTTCAGCGCCCACTGAAGATCGGTGATCAGGCAGTGTCCGTACCAGCCTTTCCGGCGCAGAATCGGACCAAGACCGTACCAGTACACAAGAGTGGCAATCAGTAAAAGCAGATGAGCCGGTCTGGTTGCAGCGGATATCCAGCCGGTAAGACTGAACCCGACAACGGCGAGATGGAGCAGATGCAAAAAAAAGTTGAGAATTTCTCCGCCAAGCCGCCAGAGACTCATCCCCCTTTGTCCTCCCCGGCAGAGGGTGTTGATTCCGAACCCGCCTCAAGAACTGCGGAACTGTTCATTATCTCGTCCCCGTGACGGATGACCCGCGTAAATGCGGCGACATACTGATCAAGCAGTTCCTGTTCCGCATTGGGAAATGACGGCAGTTTGATCAAATTCTGATTACCCTGCATGGTGGCATGCAGGGTATCCGAATCGTACTGCGGAGCCGGAACATCCTCGGGAAGCCTGAGGATGGATTTAAAATGCCCTTCAGTGAAAAACGGCTGTTGATGCACCAACGGATACCGGGGCATGGATACTTGGCACCCTTCCGCCTGCAGGGCCTGCAGAAGCACCGGCAGAGACAGGGGGATCCGCTCTGGGTTGAAGCGGATGATGTATTCAAAATAGACCCGCTCGATATGTGAGGGTGCCATGAAGGTGTGAAAGCCCAGGGGTTCCAGCTTTTCCGAAAGATAGATCAGGTTCTGGTTTCGCCTGCGGTTATGTTCGGGCAGTTTTTTCAGCTGAATCCGAGCCAGAGCGGCGGACATGGGCGCGATCCGGGTCTTGATCCCGAAACTCGTGGCCGCAAATCTGCGGGCCGGGGTCTCCAGTTCAATGATCCGGGTAATATCACCAAGCAGGACGGCCCGTTCATAATAGTCGTAGTCCCGACAGAGAAATATGCCGCCCTCGCCTGCCGGGGCAAGCTTGTCGCCCTGGAGACTGAACACGCCGATATCTCCCAGGGTTCCGCAGGGCCGGTCCCGCCAGATTGCGCCGTGGGTGTGGGAGGCGTCCTCGATGATTTTCAGATTGTATTTTTGGGCCACCTTGTAGATCTCCGTCATCCTGGACGGCAGGCCCCAGAGATGCACCACAACGATGGCTCGGGTGCGGTCGGTGATCTTTTTTTCCATATCCGCCGGGTCCAGGCCGAGCCGGTCGGGCTCGCTCTCGCAGAAGACCGGAACCGCACCAACCCAGAGCATGGGCAGCACCGAGGCCCAAAACGTGGCCGAGGGCACCAGGATTTCATCGCCCGGCTCCAGGTCGAGGGCAAAAAACGCCGCCAGCAGGGCAGCGGTGCCGTTGTTATGGGCCAGGGCATAGTCCATGCCGGTAAAACGGGCATAATCCTCTTCCAGCTCGCGGATAACCGGATGAATGGACAGACGGCCGTCCCTCAGAATCTCCAGCACGGCCTGTTCATCTTCCCGGGTCAGCAACGGCCAGCGGTTCGCCTCCTCCTGGTCCATGGTAACAACGGGAGTCCCGCCCAGGATAGCCGGCAACTGTTGATGATTTCCACCCATACCCCACCTCCTCTTTAGAGCTGTTCCAGAACCCGATCAAAACGGGTTCGCACCTGTTTGCTGTACATTTCAAGTTCTCTTTCAGCCGCCTCTGCATCGCCACCGGCAAGAGTCAGGCAGAGCGCGCGCAGATGTTCTTTGTTTTCATCCTGCCTGCCCAGGCCCTCCCGGGGCACCCATTGGGCAATGTTGGTCCGTCGGCGCAAATAGTCGCCCAGAGTATGGCAGTGTTCATGCTGCATGCACCACTTAAGCGCAGGGACCGGCTTGGCCAGACCGGGAAAAGATGTGGTCGGAGGAGGCTGCTCAGGCTCACCTGGTTCCGCGACCGGGCCTGGCGGATCATGCGACGGGGCGACAAGTGCGGCCACCCTGTCGGCGACGACTTCAGCGGCCCGGCCGCAGCCGGTAATCTTTCCTCCATAGACGGAAATCCAGGGACGATCCGGATCCGTGCTAACTCTGAACCCGCGTGATAGGTCAAGCGGATATCTCTCTTTTGCATACTCCCTTTTCACTGCAAGGGGCCGGATCCCGCAGCGTAATGAGACAATAGAATCTCTGCCGGGTACGGTCTTCATATGGTGTCGATACTGTTCAAGCAGAAACTCCATGTCGTCCACCGACACCGTAAACCCCGGTTCGATCTCTTGTACCGTTTCCTCTGTCGGCCCCCACAGGGCAACAGGCCCCCAGGGAATGCTGAGGATGACGTCGTTTACCTCCTGTTGGGCAAAGATCAGGGGTGTTGTCTGGTCACCGGACCGTTGAAAACCGATAAAGACCCCCTTGCTGAAAACATGCCGGTACGCTGACTCAATATTCATGGACCTGTTGATCCGGTCGGTCCAAACCCCGCCGCAGTTGATCACGACCCGGGAGCGGATCTCGAGTTCCCGGCCGCCGACTCCATCCCGTGCCTCAAGATGCCACAACCGTTCTTTTTTATGATACTCGCCGCCCGTAAACGAACAGTAATTGAGGGCTGTCTGCTGTGGTGCCCGTTTCCGGGTCAGCCAATGCAGAACAAAACGGCTGTCGGAGTAGCGCAGCATTCCCTCTTCAAAAAGCAGGCCGGGGCATTGGTGAATCAGCTGTTCCTGTTCCGGGAAACGGGGTTCAAGGGCCGGTCTTTTCCGGTTGCAGCCGCCCAGGAACCAGTAGAGATACATTGCCGACAGGATGGGGCCCC
>DRKH01000511.1 GCA_011051825.1 Desulfobulbus sp. | reverse complement strand
GCGTGTATCGTGCCCGGTACTGGTGGTACACAGCCGGGACGATGAAATTATTCCCTTCAGGCATGGTCAGGCTCTGTATGCGGCTGCCAAGGAACCAAAACAATTTCTGGAACTCCGTGGCGGCCATAACGATGGTTTTCTTGTGACCGGCCGGGTCTATACCCAAAAGCTGGATGCATTTCTCTCCACGTGGATTCAATGAAAATCTCATCAACTTCGCGTTCCCTTCGTTCCCTTTCAGGAGGGCACAGAATAAAAACCATTCCTGCCCTGAAGAGCATGTCCTGTTTCAACAAGGTGCAATTATGAGTAATCAGCCGGACATAATTATGGAGAAACAGCGACCTCAACCCTTGCCTGGGAGATGAAGGAAAATCCGTATATAACGGATTTCATCCTTGCTGAGGAATAACCCGGCCTGCCGATCACAGGGAGTAAAGCTGAATCAGGGCCAGCATGTTTCGCTGGGTCTGCAGGGAGGCATTGATCACCAGTTCGATATTGTTGTTCTGGATGACCTGGGTTTCCAGGATGCGGTCCGCCATTAAACCTATATTATCGGCCATCAGCAGGATTTTATCGGCCATTTCCAGAATACGGTTGGCCATCACTCCAATGTCGTCGGACAGGCGGAGCATTGAGGAAAATGAGGAATCCATACCCGATCCGGCAATGGCCGCAAGCTGGGAGGAAAGGCCCATGGTGCCCTGACTCAGTGCGGCCATGGTGCTCGACAGATCCTGAAGGGAGGTGAGCAGGTCGTTGTCCAGGCTCATGGTGGAACCGGCAGCTCCGAGAATGTTGTCGTAGACGGCAAAGACGTTGTTGCTGTAGTCAATCATGTCTGTTTCGAGAGCGGCGAGTCTGCCCGCGGCGGTAAAGGGGGTCAGGATTGTGCTGTTGATACTGTCGACCAGGTCGCTGCCCTGCTGGTTCAGGCCGTCAATCTCACTGGTCAGGGTGATGGGATCAAGGGCTGCCATGGCCGGACCGGGGCCGCTGAGCAGAAGACCGCTGAAGGCAAAAAGAATGAAGAGTTGAAGGGGCAGGGGGCGGAAAACGTTCATCGGATAACTCCTTTGCAGAATAGGTAATAAAGTAATAAAGCATTTAATTAAATTCTTTATTACTTGCCCTTTTCCGTTAAGTCAAGATTTTTTTGTTTATTGTGCCGTGGTCCCGGGATCAGTTGATGAAAAAATTAGTGTAACTGTTCAGGAGCACCTCATCTTCGCCCATTTAAGCCAGTTCGAGTAGCACAAGTACGCTTTACAGTCTTAAATGAACAAATCTAAGGCACTCCTGAACAGTTACAGGTGGTGGTTGGGCTAGTTCTCTGCCCCTACCTGAATAGTTACCAAATTAGTTTTTTTCATCAACGCCTGCCTCTTCAAAGGAGGCCATTTCCCGCATCACCCGGCAGGCCAGTTCCACCAGATCCATGGTAATTGCCGCCCCGGTCCCTTCGCCAAGTCTGAAATCCAGATCAATGACCGGGCCCAGCCCCATCATTTTCAGGGCCGCCTGTTGACCGGTTTCAACGGAAGTGTGGCCGGAAATAAGGTAGCCTTTTATCTCCGGACAGATGAGAGACGCAATGAGACCGGCGGCGGTGGAGATAAGACCGTCAAGAACAATGCATGTCCTGGTCGATGCTGCGGCCAGGATAGCGCCGCACATGCCGGCAATCTCAAACCCGCCGATTTTTGACAGGATTTCAAGCCCGTCTTCTGGATTCGGCTTATGCAGGGTCAGCGCTTTTTCGATTACTTCAATTTTACGTTCCAGCCCCTTGTCGTCAATGCCGGTTCCGCGCCCGGAGACTTCCGCCACCGGCAGGCCCGCCACACAGCTGATGATTGCCGATGCCGCGGTGGTGTTACCAATACCCATCTCCCCCATGCCGACCAGATCACATCCCTTCTCCGCTTTCATCTCCAGAAAGGTTTGGGCGCCGTTTTCAATTGCCTGCATGGTTTCTTCTCTGATCATGGCACGTTCAACAGCAAAGTTTCTGGTTCCCTTGCGGACTTTTTGTTTGATGAGCAGCGGGTGATCATCCAGGTCGGCCCTGACACCCATGTCGACCACGGCCAGATCAATGTTGTACTGTTTGCAGAATACATTGATAGCTGCTCCGCCGGAGAGGAAATTTAATACCATTTGCTCGGTCACCGAGGACGGAAAGGCGGACACCCCTTCTTCGGTGACACCATGGTCCCCGGCAAAGACAAACATCTGTTTTCTGTCCACAGTCGGATTGAGGGAATTCTGGATCACGCTGAGCCGGATCGCCAGGTGTTCAATTTTTCCAAGAGCGCCAAGAGGTTTTGTTTTAAAATCGATTTTTTGGGTAGCAGCCGGCCGAATTGTTTCATCCGGTGCCTGAATGGATGCAAGAATTGTATCGAGTGAATGTGTCCGGGCCGAGTGGGGCTGCGCGTCAGCTTTCATGGTTTTTTCCTTAATCGCAGCAGGACGCTGCGTTGGTTTTGTTGTTCCTGAAAAATCGATGATGTATTTCAACGGTCGTGCCGACAGGACATCCTGCATCAGACCGGGCGCATCTTCAGGGGCGATGATTTTTTCAATGAGCAGGGACAGTTTTCCGGCCTGCCGGGCAATAAACGGCAGGGCCATGGCCATATGTTCTTTTCTCGGGCCGTAGGAGCCGAAGACCCGGAGTTCCTTATAGTGGATAAGGTTGAGCAGGTTGGTGTCCATTTTACTGTTTTTCTCCAGGCCTGAGAAATAGCACAGCCTGCCGCCCTTGCACAGTTTGGTGATACAGAGCCCCAGGGCCATTGGACTGTCACAGGTGTTTATGGCAAGATCGAAATCACCGGCCCGGGTATCTTTGCATATTTCTATCCCGGTTTCCGCACTGAAGTGTTTCAGCCGGGCAATCTTCTCCGCATTGTTTTCAATCACGAGGGCAACAGCACCCAGATCATGGCAGGCCAGGGCGGCGATCATGCCGACAACCCCGCCACCGTAAATGATGATTGTCTCTCCCGGTTGAACCTTTGCTGCTGAGAATGGATTTAAGACGCAGCCGACCGGCTCGGCAAAACAGAGCAGCTGAGGCCTGATATCCTGTTCAACCGGAATCAGGCTGCCTTGGGGGACCGTTATCCGGTCGGAAAAACCGCCGTCGGAATGGAACCCGATGATTTTCATCTCCTCACACAGGTTTTCCCTGTTGTTGCGGCAATACCGGCATCTCCCGCACGACTGACCGGGCCAGACG
>DRKH01000510.1 GCA_011051825.1 Desulfobulbus sp. | reverse complement strand
CAGCTTGAATGAAATCAGGGATACCATCGCTTTTTTTGAAAAATGAATTGACCTGAAATCAGGCATAAGCGCTGCTAAATGCGATTTGAGATTATAGCTGTAGCGATGTTATCCCTCGTTGCTGAGGAATGGTGGTAATCAAATACTTTTTTTCAGGTGTCCCCGCAAATTTGCAGGCAACATCAGGACCCAATCTGTCCAGATACCACAAAATCCGCATATTCCGACTGATCCCACGGTATGGCCGGATCGTAACCGTTCACCGGGATATTTATACCCGTTCCACAAGAGTAACAAGTTCGCTAATCCTGAGGTGGTAAGCGTTTACCAGTGCCCCAGGATGGTGGGCACCGCCCACCAAAAATGTGAGCCGGCCTGATCGGACGGAGAGGTAGATAAGTGCAGACTTCGAGCGCAGATTCCGTGGGGTGCTGGTGAACGCTTACGCCGGATCAACATTTCCCAGGTCTCGGCACGCCGGAAACAACGAACGGGCAAAGGGCTTCTACCTGATTTTCGGGAGACAAATACCGCTTAGCCGGTATATACATTTTTCTTTTCTGCGCCTATAAGAGTAAACAGAGGAGAAAAATATGAATACGAGCTACCACTTTACCTGTATCAAATCCGGATTGCCCGTAACCAATTCCAGCATATGTCATATGTGCAAAAGGTCCTGTCGTCTTGCAGGAAACCGGGGAAAACGGTATCAGGCAGGCCGACCGCGTAAATCTGCCCAAAGACCACTTACGCATTAATCGGCAGCCTTCCTGCATCCGGCAGGTTATGGTTGGGTATGGGCGCCATGTTGCAGGTAGACTTTGCCCCTTGTGTATCCTCCTACCAACTCAATGGTGCCAGCGCGACTCGTTTTTATCCTTTCCTCCTCTCTCCTTTTCAGCCCTGTTCTTTTTGAGCAGGGCTGTTTTTTTTGCCCGAGGGCTGTTTTTTTTGCCTGAGGGCTTTTTTTTGCCCGAGTGCTCGTCTTCACTTACCGTCGTAGAGCTGAATAACGAACCCGAAACACGCTGGTTACAGATAAACCTACATGCCCCACGGGCACAACAGATAGCGCAGACTTTGAAGCATGAAAACAGCGTACGGGCGCCGGGTAAAAATCGCCTGCGGGGCTGGTTCCTACTGCGTTGATATTAATTCATGTTTTACAAACAACAACCGCCGAAGGCGGCTGACTTTAAACTCAGAACCCGGAACCCGCTGTTTTCAGATAAACCAGCATGGCTGGACCAGATTCTCAGGTCACAGCCACAACGAACGATGAAAATAGCCTGAATAAACAATGCTTCGCGGGCTATTTTTGGATAAATACTGTACAATCTGCCCATGTTGACCAGTCTGCGAGGAAAACTTATCTTCATTTTCGTCCTGCTCTCCGTTTCCGTGGTCATTGTCAGCTCCGGCTTTGCCCGCTACAAACAAAAGCAGTTTGCGCTTGACCGGGCAAAAGAGCGGGCCGCAGTCGATCTCCAGCTCCTGGATTCCGATATCCAGTCGGTACTCGACGGCATTAAGCGGGATCTGCTCATGCTCCGCAACCTTTCCAGTCTTCATAAAATGCTCAACGGGACAACGGAAAGCGAACGGTTACACGGACGCCAGGCCTTTCAGTCGGCATTCCTCTCCCTGGCCACATACCACAACATATTCCAACAGATACGATTTCTTAACCTTGAAGGCCGGGAAGTCATTCGCATTAACACCCGTGGCAACAGGACCTGGGTAACGCCGCAACACCTCCTCCAGGACAAATCCAACCGGTACTACTTTAAACAGGCAATACAGCTGCCGCCGGATCAGGTATATATATCGCCCATGGACCTGAACATTGAACAGGGAAAGATTGAACGACCAATGGTACCGGTGATCAGGTATGCGGCACCGGTCATTGACGATAGCGGCCGCAAACGCGGGGTCCTGGTCCTCAATGTTCTGGGCAAGACCTTTCTTGACATCCTCCAGCGTCAACAGGATAAGGTCCGGCCTGGAACGGCATATTTTCTACTCAACAAGGCCGGTGATTTTCTCTTTCACAAAGATCCTGAACAACAGATCGGGTTCCGGCCCGGCCGGACTGAAAATTTTTTTTCCCGGGAACCGGGCTTGGAAGAACTGCTGCAGGCGGACAGCCAGGGTGTGCGGATCAGAACCAGTGAAGAGACCTATCGCCAGACCCTGTTTGCGTTCAGACGTATCAATCTGGCACCATCAAGATCTGCTGCCCGGGCGAATTACTGGATCTTGATGACCACCGTAGACAATGCCGACCTGCTGGTCGGTATGAACGAGTACATCCAGGCCTTTGTTCCATTTACCGCATTTCTCATCGTTCTCTGTATCGGTGCCGCAGTTCTGGTTGCCTGGCACTGCTCCAGACCGGTGGTCTCACTGGCCACTGCCGCCCAGCAGATTCAACAGGGTGACCTTTCCGCCAGGGCTCAGGTATACACCGTTGACGACATGGGAAAATTCGGCCGTCTCTTTAATGAAATGGCTGCCAAGCTTGAACAGACAATCAGCCGCCTGCAGCTCTCGGAATCAAAATATCGACAGATATTTGAAAACTCCAGAGACTGTATTTTCGTTACCGACACCCAATGCAACATTATCGACATCAACACCTCCGGGAAAAAACTGTTCGGCCTTGACATCGGTGTCGATACGGATAAACAGCCATTCAACGGCTGTCAGGCTATGGGTAATATACATAAGGATCCGGCGTTCAAAGAGGAGGTAGAGAAAAAAGGGTATATCACGGATTATGAAACCTGGGTCCAACGACCCGATGGCTCAACCCGCCACTGTATACTGACCGCAAATACCCGTTTTGACGATCAGAAAAACTTTGTCGGCTACGAGGGAATTCTCCGCGACATCACCGAAGAGATACAACAGCAGCAGGCCGACCGGGCGTTTCGTAAAAAACTGCAGGAAGAGGTTGTTCTGGCCGAAGAGCGTGAACGACGACACATGGGACAGGTCCTGCATGAGGAGATGGCCCAGAACCTGGCCCTGGTCAACCTGAAACTGCAGGAGATCGGAAACGGGGTGCGGCATCTGCCGGAAACTCAGCAGGAGGATATAAACGGACAACTCGAAGATATCCGGCTGCTGGTCAGATTAATGATTCGCCAGATAAGAACCATGATCTTTGACCTCTATCCGATCATTCTCGACAACCAGGGACTGGCTCCGGCCATGAGATGGTACGGCGACAACTTTACCCGGCAGACCGGGATCGAGGTCTCGGTGTACGGCGTTGCCGGTTCCCTGGGCTTATCGGATTCTCAAAAAATCTATCTTTTCCGTTCGTTTAAAGAACTGCTGCACAATGCCTGGAAACATGCCGACACCAGGGAAATCGTAGCAACCGTCAAAAAAAAGGGACACCATGTTCGGCTTACTGTTGACGATGCAGGCAAGGGCTTTCCCGCCGAAACAATCAAACAAAAAACCAAAGAATTCAAAGGAATAGGGTTGGTCAGCATCAGAGAGTGGATCACCGCTATCAACGGGACGATGTCCATAGAGTCGGACCTGGGCAAGGGTACCAGGATATCCATTGATATTCCGTTGGAGCAGCCGGAGGAAAAATCATGATAACAGTCTTTTTTGCCGACGATCATCAGATGTTTCGCCAGGGCCTGCGGACACTGCTGACCTCGACCGCCGACATCAAGGTGGTCGGCGAGGCCAGCGACGGTCAGGAATGCCTGCGACAGATAGAAAAACTCAAACCCGATGTAGCGGTGCTTGACATTGCCATGCCCGGCCTGAGCGGAATAGAGGTGGCCAAACGTCTCGCCAAAATCGCACCGGACACCAACACCCTGATCCTGACCATGCACGCGGACTGCTTTTACGCGGTCGAGGCATTAAAGGCAAGCGCCCTTGGCTTCATGCTCAAAGAAGAAAGTTTTGACATGCTTATCGACGCCATTCACGCGGTTGCGGCAGGAAACATGTTTGTATCCCCGACCCTTGAGACCCCGGTCCTGAAGGAATTTGTCGGTCTTGCCCGTCAGGCCGCCGACAGCGGCGGCAACATTCTCACCGACCGGGAACGGGAAATTCTCCAACTTGTTGTTGAGGGGCTGACGAACCAGGAAATCTCCGAAAAGCTCTGCATATCGGTAAGCACGGTTGATACCCATCGTAAAAACATCATGGCCAAACTCGATATTCACTCGGTGGCCGGTCTGGTCAAGTATGCCATTCGCCACAAGATAGTAACCCTGTGATGAAACACCTCTTTTCAACACGAAAAGAAAATATGTACGTGTTCAGGGGCACCGCACCGAGTCTCGTCCCTCGCTTACCCGGAGTCTCGCAGGCTCGCTTACCCGGAGTCTCGCAGGCTCGCTTACCTACGGCCGGTCGCGTCTGCACGAATCTACGGCACCCCTGATCACTTACAGGTTTAAGGGAGATGAAAACACAGAGTTACAAATCCTGTGACCAGTTACGAAAATATCTGTACACCAGCCCCCGGCCCCACAGCCGTCAAGCTAACGCAAAAGGTCAACAATATCGTGGGATAGCGGTATTGCAGGAGCTCACCCCCGGAGTCTACGCTTACCTGCGGGCGATTGGTGGCAAAAAGATAAACCAGTTTTGTGTGTGGGCACCGCCCACCAGCAGAAAGTGGGTTATAATAATAGCTGCTTTGCCGGAAGGACGTTGCTCCATATAGAGTGCACGGGGTTTGGCAGCTTTTTTTGGTGGGCAATGCCCACCCTTACTTTTTGCTT
>DRKH01000509.1 GCA_011051825.1 Desulfobulbus sp. | reverse complement strand
TGCGTTTTCTGCGTCAGTTTCATCAACCGCTCATTTATATCCTGATCGCGGCAGGCGGCATAACGGCAGCACTCCGGGAATGGGTGGATTCCGGAGTGATCTTCGGAGTGGTCGTAGTCAATGCCGTTATTGGCTTTATCCAGGAATCCAAGGCGGAAAATGCCCTTGCCGCCCTGGCGGATACCATGGTTGCCGAGGCCACCGTTCTACGCAGGGGTGAGAAAATACGGATTTCGTCAGCCGATCTGGTGGTTGGAGACATCGTCCTGCTCCAGGCAGGCGACAGGGTTCCTGCTGATATACGGTTACTCCACAGCCGTAACCTGCAGGTTGACGAATCCGCCCTCACCGGCGAATCCGTTGCAGTTGAAAAATTCATAGATGTCCTTGACCGTGAAACGATTCTTGCTGAACGAAAAAACATGGTCTATGGCTCTTCCATGGTCACCTATGGCCAGGGAACCGGTATCGTCATCGCAACCGGGAACAACACGGAAGTCGGCCGAATTTCCGAGCTTATCTCCTCGGCCCAGAATCTGGCAACACCGCTCACCGAAAAAGTCGCCCATTTCAGTCATATTTTACTCTATGCCATCCTGCTGCTGGCCGCACTTACCGTCGTGGTGGGTTTGGTTAGAGGACAACCACTCATCGACATGTTCATGGCTGCGGTTGCCCTGGCGGTTGGCGCAATTCCGGAAGGGCTTCCTGCGGCGGTGACGATCACCCTGGCCATCGGTGTCTCCAGGATGGCGAAACGCAAAGCCATCATCCGTAAACTGCCCGCAGTGGAGACCCTGGGCAGCACCACGGTTATCTGTTCGGATAAAACCGGCACCCTCACGGAAAACCAGATGACGGTACAGGCTATTATGGCCGGCGGCATGCATTATGAGGTCAGCGGTGCAGGGTATGCCCCCCTTGGCCGTATCGTCGCCGGCGACGAGAACAACCATGCCGACGGCACAGCCCTGAGCGAATGCCTGCGGGCAGGAATGCTATGCAACGACAGTCGGTTGTTGGAGAAAGACGGAATCCTGCAGGTCCAGGGCGATCCCACTGAAGGCGCTCTGCTGACGGCAGCGGCCAAAGGTGGTCTTTCCGAAAACGACCTGGAGCAGAGCTTTCCCCGCCTTGATGCAATTCCCTTTGAATCCCAGCATCAATACATGGCAACGCTGCATGATACCGGCAGCGGCCGCCCGCAGATGGTCTATATCAAGGGAGCGGTGGAACAGATACTGGCCAAGTCCTCGGCAGCCATTGCTGCAGACGGCAGCCTGATCGATCTGAACCTGGAAAAAATTCAGCGGGATGTCTCGCACATGGCGGCCCGGGGACTGCGTGTCCTTGCATTTGCCCGCAAGGAACTGCCCCCGGAAACCAAGGCAATAGAACATGAAATGGTTGCCTCCGGACTTACATTTCTCGGTCTCCAGGGTATGATCGATCCGCCGAGGGCCGAGGCAATAGCAGCGGTACAAATCTGCAGGACAGCAGGGATCGAGGTCAAAATGATTACCGGAGATCACCCGGTAACCGCGGCAGCCATTGCCGGACAGATAGGAATCTGCGACTGCGATGTGAATACAAAAGATGCCGACGCGGTAGTGACCGGCCTGGAGCTGGAGCAACTCTCGGACCAGGAGCTGGTTCCTGTTGCTCAGAAGACAAGCGTTTTTGCACGAGCAACACCAAAACAGAAAATCAGGCTGGTACGCGCTCTGCAGACCGCCGGTCACGTGGTTGCCATGACCGGTGACGGCGTAAACGATGCCCCTGCCCTGAAGCAGGCAAACATCGGCGTAGCCATGGGTATCACGGGAACGGATGTCTCCAAAGAGGCCGCCGACATGGTGCTGGTCGACGACAACTTCAGTTCCATTGAAGCCGCAGTCGAGGAAGGGCGTGGCGTTTTTGACAATCTGACCAAATTCATTGTCTGGACCCTGCCCACCAATCTGGGGGAAGGTCTGGTTATTCTAACGGCAGTTCTTTTCGGCATTACGCTACCCATTCTGCCGGTACAGATTCTCTGGATCAACATGACCACGGCCGGTTTCCTTGGCTTGATGCTGGCCTTTGAACCTAAAGAAGACGGCATCATGGAACGGATGCCGCGCAACCCCGACACTCCGATTCTCACCGGAGAACTGATCACCAGGATTATTCTGGTCGGTACCCTGCTCCTGATTGGTGCCTTTGCTCTGTTTACGTGGGAGCGTGCACAGGGTGTGTCCCCGGAATATGCACGCACGGTTGCCGTGAATGCATTTGTCATCATAGAACTGTTCTATCTGTTCAACTGTCGTTCGCTGAACAAATCGATCTTTCAATTGGGTCTTTTTTCCAATATGTGGGTGTTTGCCGGGGTAAGCGGAATGCTGCTTCTGCAGATCGTGTACACATACCTGCCGATTATGAACCGCTTGTTTCAGAGTACTGCAATCGGCCTGGAATCCTGGCTGCGGATTATACTGGCCGGAATGGTCACCTACCTGATTGTTGAGGCGGAAAAAAAGTTTCGGCGTTATCGTTTGACACAAGGAACAGTAAATGGATGATCTGGCAAACTCAAGGGAACCACTGGTACAAATTCTACGATCCGTCGTCCGCATCGCCATCAGGGTACTGGCCGTACTTATGACCATCGTTATCCTTTGGGGTGTGGGTGATGTAATTATGGTCCTCTATCAGGAGCTCAGGGCACCTCCGGTCATGATGTTGACTATTTCCGATATCCTGACGCTGTTCGGTGCATTTATGGCAGTATTGATCGCAATCGAAATATTAATCAACATCATCATCTACCTCAGGGATGATGTGATCCATTTAAAAATCGTCATGGCTACGGCCCTGATGGCCATTTCCAGGAAGGTTATCATTATGGATTTCACCAGTATTTCGGCTGAATACGTAGTTGCGGTAGCGTCTGTAACACTTGCCATGAGTGTGGGTTACTGGCTGGTTGTTATTAAAGACGAAAAAGACGGAAAAATAGACTTTCGTAGAAAATCCAGACAAGGAGCAAATAAGACATGAAACGATTTAAAAATATACTCCTCGTTGCCGATGACGGTTCCTGGCAGGAAACAGCTCTACAGCGGGCACTATCCCTTGCAGAGCATAACCAGGCCGACCTGACCATCATTCACCCGTTCAATTTTCCCGGTGATTCCGGCCTGTCGGAAGATCCGGTTTACGTCAGGTTAAAAGATACTCTTCTGGAAGAACGGCAGAAGCAGCTCGACAAGGTCATCAAGAACGACAGGGCAGGCGTTGACGTAAAGACCAGGGTGATTGAAGGACGGGTCTTTATCGAGGTTATACGGGAGGTTCTGCGCAACGGGCATGATCTGGTTATGAAAACTGCAGAGGAAAACAGCACGTTGCAGGATCGGATATTCGGCGGTACGGACATGCACCTGTTGCGAAAGTGTCCCTGCCCGGTCTGGATAATGAAGCCAAGTGAAAGAACACAGTACCAGCGCATTCTGGCAGCCGTAGACGTCGGCCACGGGAAAGATGGTGACCGGATTAACAGTCTGAATCGGCAGATCCTGGAGCTGGCCTCCTCTCTGGCCATATCTGAGTTCAGCGAATTTCACATTGTCCATGCCTGGACGGCCTGGGGGGAAGGGCTGTTAAACACTCCCCGTTTCAACTTTACGGAAAACGCCGAGCTGGCGGCCTGGCTGGAGCAACAGAAGACAGCGGATGAAACCAAGATACAGACCCTCATGAAAGAGCTCACCCGAACCCTCAGCCAGGAAACCATGGGCTACCTGAAACCACAGGTACACATCATTAAAGGTGAGGCCCATAAAATCATCCCGAACCTGGCGCTTGAAAAAAAGGTGGATCTGGTTGTCATGGGTACGGTTGGCCGAACCGGTATTCCAGGCCTGATAATGGGCAATACTGCGGAAAGCATACTCAACAACATCGGGTGTTCGGTTCTGGCCGTCAAGCCTCCGGGCTTTGTATCACCGGTGACCCTTGGATGATAACCAACAAAAAGGTAAGCAGTCACAGGCACCCCGCCTTCACGTGGTCACGCATGCCCGCATAGAGGGCATAGCCGTCAAGCTAAGGAGAATATAACGATATATCAATCGATTGCGCCACGTAGAGCCCGCCTTCGGAGTCTACGCTTACCTGCAGGCGATTGGTGGAAAAAAGATAAACCGGTTTTTGGGTGGGCACCGCCCACCAGCAGAAAGTGGGTTATAATGTAACTATTCAGGTAGGGGCAGAGAACTAGCCCAACCACCACCTGTAACTGTTTAGGAGTGCTCCATATCTGTGCAGTCAGGCCTGTGAACTATAGTGATTCCTATGTGAATCAGGCCTGACCGTGCAGAGATGGGGTGCTC
>DRKH01000508.1 GCA_011051825.1 Desulfobulbus sp. | reverse complement strand
TGGTGGCGATGCAGGGACTTGAACCCCGGACAACACGGATATGAGCCGTGTGCTCTAACCAGCTGAGCTACATCGCCTATATGTAAAACGGTTCGTTTGAACCGTGCAATATTAAAAAAATATTCCCATTTGTCAACAGGAAAGCGTGAATTCTCTTTGCAGAGTATTCTTTTCCTCGCTCATGGGGCAAAAAAGAGGCCCTTTCCCCGTATCAAACGGAGAAAGGACCAGGCACAACGTGTTGTGGAAAACAGGGCTTACATCATTCCGCCCATTCCACCCATTCCACCCATGCCGCCCATGCCGCCAGGAGGCATACCGCCACCCATGGCGCCGGCACCTTCCTCTTCGGGTTCTTCTGCAATCACACACTCGGTGGTCAGCAGCATACCGGAAACGGAAGCAGCGTTCTGCAGGGCTGTACGGGTTACCTTGGCAGGATCAATAACACCGGCAGCGATCAGATCGCCATACTCTTCAGTTGCTGCATTAAAACCGTTGGCTCCATCCAGCTCTTTAACACGCTCGACGATAACAGATCCTTCACGACCGGCATTGGATGCAATCTGACGAACCGGCTCTTCCAGAGCCCGACGGATAATGTCTTTACCCAGAGCCTGCTCACCTGCAAGATCAAGAGTATCAAGTGCCTTCAGGCAGCGCAGATAGGCAACACCGCCACCGGGAACCACGCCTTCTTCAACTGCAGCACGGGTGGCATTCAGCGCATCTTCAACCCGGGCTTTTTTCTCTTTCATCTCGACCTCGGTGGCAGCACCGACATTGATGACGGCAACACCGCCGATCAGTTTGGCCAGACGTTCCTGCAGTTTCTCACGATCATAATCGGAGGTGGAATCTTCGGCCTGGGTTCGAATCTGCTTGACCCGGGCAGCCAGCTGCTCCTTATCACCGGCACCGTCAACAATGGTGGTGTTGTCTTTATCAACAACAATCCGCTTGGCGGTTCCGAGATCGTTTACCGTAATATTCTCAAGTTTGATACCCAGATCTTCAGTGATCACCTGGCCACCGGTCAGGATTGCAATATCTTCCAGCATGGCTTTCCGACGATCGCCAAAACCCGGAGCCTTGACTGCGGCAATGTTCAGGGTACCACGCAGCTTGTTGACAACCAGGGTAGCCAGGGCCTCACCATCAACATCTTCTGCAATGATGAACAACGGCTTGCCCATCTTGGCAACAGCCTCAAGGATCGGCAACAGGTCTTTCATGTTGGAGATCTTTTTCTCGTTGATGAGAATCAACGGATCTTCCATGTTGACTTCCATCCGCTCCGGATCGGTTACAAAGTAGGGAGAGAGGTAACCGCGATCAAACTGCATGCCCTCAACCACGTCCAGCGAGGTGTCCATGGACTTGGCTTCTTCTACGGTGATAACACCCTCTTTACCGACCTTATCCATGGCCTCGGCAATAATATTACCGATGGTGGCGTCGTTATTGGCAGAGATGGTTCCAACCTGAGCGATCTCTTTCTGCTCCTTGGTCGGGTTGGCGATATTGGCCAGCTCGGCAACAACAGCGGCAACGGACGCATCAATACCACGCTTGACTTCCATGGGGTTGGAACCGGCGGCAACCAGCTTGGCACCCTCGGTGTAAATGGCCTGGGCCAGAACCGTGGCAGTGGTGGTACCGTCACCGGCAACATCAGAGGTCTTGGAGGCAACTTCCTTAACCATCTGAGCGCCCATGTTCTCAAACTTGTCCTTGATCTCAATCTCCTTGGCTACAGTTACACCGTCTTTGGTGATAACCGGAGCGCCGAAAGATTTTTCAATCAATACGTTGCGGCCTTTGGGTCCAAGGGTAACTTTAACGGCATTAGCCAGGGTATTTATACCGGACAGCATGGCCTCACGGGCCTTACCACCGTACTTTAACTCTTTTGCAGACATATTTCTATTCTCCTTGTATCACTATTTGCAGTCTTCTCTGTTACTGAATCACACCCAGGATGTCATCCTCGCGCATGATCAGATAATCTTCACCGTCCAACTTGACATCGGTTCCACCGTACTTGGAAAAAAGGACACGGTCGCCTTCTTTTACATCCATGGCAACACGCTCACCAGCGTCGTTGAGTTTACCGGGACCGACGGCGACAATCTCGCCCTCAGCCGGTTTTTCTTTGGCAGAGTCCGGAATAATGATTCCACCTGCGGTTTTTTCCTCTTCCTCCAATCTCTTGACCAGTATGCGGTCATTCAATGGACGAATCTTCATGGACAATCCTCCCTGTTAAATTAATTTGGGTTAATAAGTGTTTGAGCCGAAATGAGAGTTCGTATCCAGCTACCGGCTCAAGCCCATCGGCTGGACGAAAACAAATTTTCAGTCATCAGACTGCGCAAAACAATAGTGATGGTTTTTGAAAAATCAAGGGCATGGGCGGAAAAAAATTTCCCGCCCAATATGTTGAAAAAAAAGAGAAAATTTTCAGATAGAAAAAAAACTCCGCTTAAGCGACTCTCACCATCCAGTTGTGGGGATCTTTCCGCGCGCCAAACTGGATCGCCTGGAGCTCATCAAAGAGACGTTGGGCAACCGGACCGGTCTTGCCGTCGTTGACAAGAATAGTCTTACCCTTATAACAGAGTTCGCCCAGAGGCGATATAACCGCAGCAGTACCGGTGCTGAAGACCTCCTGCAGACTGCCGTCTTCAACGCCGCTGACAACCTCGTCGATACTGATCATCCGTTCGTTGATCGTCATCCCCCAGTCTTTGGCCAGCTGGAGAACTGAATCACGGGTAATACCCGGCAGAATTGTGCCGCCGAGAGGGGGGGTGACCAGTTCATTGTTGATAACGAAAAAGGCGTTCGAGGTTCCGACCTCCTCAATGTATTTATGTTCCAGTGCGTCCAGCCACAGAACCTGACTGTATCCCTTGCGCTGGGATTCGGTCAGTGCCTTGACGCTGGCTGCATAATTGCCGGCGGTCTTGGCTTCGCCCACACCACCGGGAACGGCACGGACATAGGCGTCTTCCACATAGATTTTGACCGGATTAAAGCCTTCCGGATAATAGGCGCCGACAGGGCTTGCCAGAACAAAGAAGAGGTATTCATTGGAAGGTCGCAGCCCCAGAGCCGGTTCAGAGGCAATCATGGTCGGTCGCAGATACAGGGTTGCGCCCTCGGCGGTCGGTATCCAGTCACGATCAAGGTATACCAGGGCCTTGAGCGCCTGCAGCATACGATCGACAGGGATACGAGGCATGCACATCCTGACCGCAGACTGATTCATACGCTTAAAGTTACTCTCCGGCCGAAACAGCAGGATGTCGTTATTCTTTCCGCGATAGGCCTTCAGTCCTTCAAAAATTGCCTGACCATAATGAAAAACCATGGCCGCCGGGTCCATGGAAAAATTCCGATAGGGCTGAATGGTTGCCTCATGCCAGCCTCGTTCGCGGTTCCAGCGCATGACAAACATATGGTCCGTAAAATATTGACCAAAGCCAAGCGCCGTCTGGTCCGGCTTTTCCTTCAACTGTTCAGATGCAGCCTTCTGCACCCCTATTTCCAGTTCCGTACTCAACATGATTTTTTTCCTATCTGTTCATTTCTACAAAAACTTCAAACGGACCACGGGCAAAGCGACATCCTGATCAAAGGGCGCCTGCCCCATGACAACGGTTTAGGTTTCATTTTTTGACCAAGCAGGTACAATACCGGGAGGATGCGACTTCAACACAAAGAGAGAATATGCCGGGCAACGAACCAGAAAAACAAGATTCCCTGACCAAAGGCAAAAATCACCTGCCCTCAGAGAGCGTCGACAGAATGCTGACCACGCTGTCGGCGAAGTATTTTCTCCTGGTCTTTCTAATCGTTACGCTGCTTCTGGGCTGCCTGCTCTGGCCCTTCTGGCAGTTGCTGGTTCTGGCCTTTCTCCTGGCCGGCATCTTCCGGCCCGTACATACCTGGCTGTGCAGATGGGTTTCACCGTGGATGGCCTCCGGCCTCACCTGCACCCTTATCTTTTTCATTGTTTTTGTCCCGCTGACCTTCTGCATCGGCGCCCTTTCGTCAGAGGCCCTCAGCCTGTTTCACTGGGGCCGGGACAGCAACCTCCTGATGAAGCTGCAACAATCTTTACAGAATAATACATTGGCCGGGCGGACACAAGACCTACTCGCCGGATTCGGGATAAATTTTGAACCCTCGGATGTGACCCGGCTGATTTCCGACCTGAGCAAGAGCACCGGCCTCTTTATTTACGGTAAGGCCTCAGGCTGGGCAGCCAACATTATGAGCTTTGTCTTCCAGTTCTCTATCCTGATCATGGTCATCTTTTTCCTGCTGATCGAAATTGACCGGCTTATCGATTTCCTGACCAGACTGTCCCCCCTGCCTCCGGAGCAGGATACACTGCTCATGAATAAGTTTATGGAGATATCAGGAGTCATCCTGGTTGGAAACGGAATCAGCGGGTTATTACAGGGGGTCCTGGGCGGAATTTTCTTTACCCTGCTTGGCTTGAACTCTCCGGTTCTCTGGGGAAGCGTTATGGCCGTGTTCGCGTTTCTCCCTATTTTCGGTATCGGCGGCATCCTGCTGCCAACCGCAGCCCTTCTTTTCCTGAATGGCCACCCCGGTCAGGCAATCCTGACCCTGGTCTTCTATGCCGTGCTCTCCTTTTCCGTGGAATACCTGCTCAAACCAAAATTCGTCGGCCGCCAGGTCAAGATGCATACCCTGCTGGTCCTGCTCTCTATTCTGGGCGGCATGAGCCTGTTCGGTGTTCTTGGAATTATTTACGGGCCACTTATTGTTACCGCCTTTCTCACCCTTTCGGAAATTTATCTCAAGGAATATAAGCCGGCCATTGACGGGGTGGCAAGGGACAGGTAGCAGGCCTCGACTCCGGAGAAAAAACACTGCTACCAGTTGACGAAATCCACCCCGAATTCATCACTGATGTCGGACAGCTCCCGAAGCCGCCTGCGCTGAACCCCGGCCACCAGCAGCTCAATCTCCCGGGCCAGGGACCGGGTGGCAAGATCAAACTGGACGCCGCAACAGTACTGGATGCCCTCCTTGTCGCGCAACTGACTGACATGAATAATCCTGGCATTGACCTTCAGGCTCCGGCCTTTAGGCCAATACAGTTCCATCCGGATTTTTTCTTCCTCCTGAAGCGTTGAGTACTTGCCTGACGGATCAACCAGCAACATGCCCTCCACACTGATATCGATCGGACAGGTGGCAAACGGTTCCCGCTTCCCCTGCCGCTTTACATGGACAAGGAGTTCCATTTCTTTTGGAATCTTTGCCCGATAGGCCCTGGCCCCTTTCACCTGCCGGACAACCCCGGGAAAAGAACACTGCAGAACCGGCATCCCCCGGACCCGGACCTTGTGATCCAGAAAACAGCCAAGTTCATAGGCGCATTTACTGCTGAGAATCCGCAACAGGACCCTGTTCACGGTACAGATAAGATAATTTCCGATGGAGGGTTCCAGAGGCGTAATAATCAGATGATCCTGTTCATCCAGATATTCGGCCCTGGTATATTCAGGTTCAACCAGCATGACCACGCCGTCTGTTTCCACCTCCTCCAGCTCCGGCATGTGGTCCAGCACCCTGCAGAAAAAAATACGGGTTAAATCATCCAGCTCGACTTCAAGGATGGCCTCGTCATGTAATGCACTCTGGAGCAGATTGACGATTTTCCCGGGATCAATGATGATGTCGCCACTGTCAACGGCGGCATCAAAATCTTCAGCTTGATAACTGTCACCGGGGAAAAACAGGTGATATTTCTTCAACAACGTCTCATCGGCCATGATGGAACTATGCCATAAAAATACAGAAAAGTGAAAAAAAACAGGATAAGGCCATCCGACTGTTTCTTTTCCCAAAAGATGAAAACGTTCAATGCAAGTAAGGAGCTCGGGAAAAAAGAAAAAGCCAACCACAGTGTAAGTGATTGGCTTATATATAAATAGGTGGTCGGGGCGGCAGGATTCGAACCTGCGACCTCCTGCTCCCAAGGCAGGCGTCCCGATTAATTATACCCAAAGCTTGGAAGAGAATTACCACCTGGGTTTTATCATCATGTACACCTACAAGGGAGTTGTCCGCAAATATTATCCGGACTTCATTGTGATGCTGAAGAATGACGAAACCTACTCCTGGAAACCAAGGGCAAGGACAGTGATCTTGTCAGAACCAAACAGGCCTATCTACAGAAATGGGTAAAGGCAGTGAACAACCATGGCGGCTTTGGGGTATGGCATGAGGCTATTTCGTATCACCCGGGTGATTTGGAAGGGATTTTGAAGAATACTGTAAAGGGAGTTAATCGTGTCGCCCATCATCTCTGGCTAAATATCGTACCAGGCATGAATGGAGAAGTAACCAGGACTTCTGTGTCAATCTGGCGGTCAATTCTGTTAATCCCGCCAGACAGGTTTTATCCACTGAACACATAAAGGTAAAGTTAATCACAAAACCCTGGGCAGAGGAACCATTCCAAGGCGGGACGTAAAATTTTCTATAACTGTTATAGGATTGAAGCCCCTTGACTATGTTCTCAGGAGTATCTTCATGTAACGGGATCAGTGGAGTGATGTGAGAAAAATGTGGAGACGATAAATCCCGGTGAAGGTCGCAGGTATTCCCTAATATCATCCAGTATTCATAATCATCGTCAATGACAGAGATGTTGCCCTTGTCGTCAATAAAGGGAAATTGCCCAGGAAATTTAAGGATGTCACCCTGGCATAAATTTGAATCTAAATTTCTTCTATGAAAGAAAATATCAAAAATGCCGGAATTGGATACCAGTCGGGTTATCTCCTCCCCGAGTTCCTCAAAATCATAAATGGGGGGCCATCTACACTCTGGGTCAGCAGCAATGTTCATCCTTAATTGATACGACTGTTAACCAGAATGGTTTTTGTCTTAATGGGTTTTGATGCAAAATAACTTTCTATCTCGTTGTCAATGGCTTCATCAACAGTAAGAAATGCAATTTTTTTCACCACATTTAGCGACTCGGCTACATCGATTTCCATCGTTACCGGCACCTTTTCAGCAACTTGTGTTTCCAGTTTCAGTGGTGACCAGGTTGGAGAGATGGGCTGATAAATTCTTTCTTCAAGGTGAGTTTCTGAATTTTTTCCCAAGTACCCGTGCAATGGCGTAATGGCTGTTGCAGGTGCTGGCGCACATAAGACCCCCATTACGAGGCAGCTTGTTACCAGTGAACTGCGCTCAGGAAAATATGTTTTTTCTATAAACGATCCAGTGTCAGTTCTCATTCTGAATATTCCGGTTTCAATGTTTCAAGAAAGTCCTGTTGCAGCAGGCTGAAAAAAAAGGTAACCGACTCTTCGTGACATTTATCCATCAAGTCAGGGAGACCTTCAAAATTAAAACCTTCCTCATCTTCAAAATAGGTGTCTGTATCAATTATGGAGCCGTTTTGTTTACTCCCTTTGACATTAACTGTCACATTATTGGCGGTTTGCAATCTTGTTGAAAAATCACCGGTGCGAAAAACAGCACTAAGAGTTGTTTGAAGTGATTCCAAAGGCTTGTCGTTAAGTCGGATTGTCAGATTTGTTTTGTCATAAATGTCTAATTCAAAAAAATCTATATAACGAACTCCTAAACGAAAAAATCGTTTTACAATTCCTGCCTGTTTTACCTTTTCAAACAGTTCTTTCAGTTCAGGAAAAAATGCTTCTTTCCACCCGGAATATTCACCCGTATTGGATAACGAGATAACCCGGGGACCAACATTTAGCTTAAACGGCTCAGCTTCTGCTTGATAGTATGGTGAAAAACGCAAACCTGGATCAGATTTTCTTATTTCTTCAGGAAGTGTAGCGGCAGGAAGTTTCTTGAAATCGGTATATTTCGATTGCACCTGGGCAAATAACATGCCCAATATTGCGTCAGGAGGGACAGCACTTTCGTAGCGCAACTCCACAACAGCATCAATTATTGGATCAGGGGTTATTTTGGTTGGCCGTTTCATAGGAGGTACTTGTAACCATTTAAGGAGTCATCACACTCAGCCAGATGAAGAACAAAGGCCCAGGTATTCCCGGACGGCACAGTTTAGCCGCATGAAAGTATAAAATTTGTCCGCTAAGATGTTGCTGGGACAGAAAGCATGTCCATGACGTCAGCACGGCTGCGAATAACGAACATTCTGGCACAATTTACCATTTTTTGAACGGAGTTATCCCGTCGTCCCGGCTGGCTATTTTCAAACCGGGGAGTGATCTTTGACATATCCGATTACCGTTTTATAACGGCAAAGGAACCTGCTTATGTTCCAGGATAGATCGATAAAGGTCCTCCATGGTCTCGATAATAAAACCATGGAAACGAAAGCGTACCTTCTCCCATAGGGATCGTTTGCTTTTCCATTTCTTCCACACAGCATTGAACAACGGACAGCATAGTTGCTGAATCTGATCTACCAGGAACGCCAGCATAAC
>DRKH01000507.1 GCA_011051825.1 Desulfobulbus sp. | reverse complement strand
CCGGATTCGGGCCAAAGGAGTAGCCGCAGTTCAGCTGACCACCGGCGGAGCCTGCCATCTCGATGCGCCCCTGGTCCACAAAGGGCTGCACGCGCTGGAAGACCAGGCAAACAGCAACCGGGAGACTGCCGGAGGAAAAAAATACGATCTGATTTTCATTGAAAATGTCGGCAACCTGGTCTGCCCGGCTACATTTTATCTGGGCGAACATAAACGGGTGATCCTGGTTTCAGTGCCCGAGGGTTCGGACAAACCCGCTAAATATCCGACCACCTTTCACGGAGCGGATCTCTTTGTCATCACCAAAACCGATCTGCTGGACTATTTTGATTTCTCTCTAGACGAAGCCGACAGGGAGGCAAGGCGCATTCAACCGGAACTTGAGATCATGCACCTGTCGGCAACGACCGGAGACGGCTTCCAATCCTGGATCGACTGGCTCCGGAGGCTTGTTGCCTGAGACTCTCTACACGGCAGCTTGTAACCCCACTGATACACACGGATAAACCTGTAACTGATAAGGGTAATCAACCTGGGGTCATATCAAGCAAGAAATGTTGTACCTGGTCACATGTTTTACAAATAACAACCGTCGAAAGCGGCTGACTTTAAACTCAGAACCCAAAACTCGGAACCCGAAACTCAGAACCCGAAACCCGAAATCCGCTGTTTTCAGACAAACGTTCATCCGTGGTTCTCGAAAACTATACACAGCAGCGGCTTACAACTCATACAACTTTTCGTCATGCACCGGAGGTCGTGGCCCGGATCGCACCTTCTTTTTCAAGGTTTCAAGGGAAAACCCGTCATCTCCCTCAAGCAGATCACCCATTTCCCGCTCAATCTGATCCGGATCCTCGCCCGCCTCCATCCGTGACAGGGCCTCCTCCATCGGCTCACCAAGAGATATCCCGGTCTTGTCGGAGAACCTACGCATCAAGGTTGCCATCTGGCGCGGATCTTCCTCATTGATGTTTTCAGCCTCGCGCATGAGCCCTTCAAAGGCCTGCTCCATCTTCGTTTCATCGAGACCGGCCAGTGGATCATCGGACGGCTCTTTTGCCTTGCCGATGGTTGCAAAGGTGGACATCAGTTTTTCAAGCTGTCTGCGCCCGCATTTCGGGCAGTCCGGCTGTTTATCGTTGTTGATGCGGCTGGAAAAAAAGTTGAATACCGTATTGCAGTCCGGACAGAAGAATTCGTAGATCGGCATAGTTATTTTTTACCCTGATTCATGGGGTCAACTCTGAGTGACGGATGAAGGTGCCATTTAATTCATTGTTCTGTAACTGTTCAGGAGCACCCCACGGAGTCTACGCTCAAAGTCTGCGCTTATCTACCTCTCTGCACGGTCAGGCCTGATTCACATAGAAATCACTATAGTTCACAGGCCTGACTGCACAGATATGGAGCACTCCTGAACAGTTACAGGTGGTGGTAGGGCTAGTTCTCTGCCCCTACCTGAATAGTTACATTGTTCTTTGCTCGAGTGTAAGGTTAAGCACGGTCAAGGACCTCGTCAATATGCGCTTTGTCGACTTCATCGGTAACGCGAACCCGACCGATGGCCTCAGGCAGAACAAAAAACACCCGGCCGCCGATGGTCTTTTTATCTGCCAGCAGAAACTGTTTAATTGCTGTGCGGTCAAGTGTCGACGGAATTATTACAGGTAAACCATATTCCTCAAGAAGCCTGCGAATACGGGCAGCCTCTTCTTTGGCAAGATGGCCGCCCAATACCGCCAGATCAGCAGCAGCCCGCATGCCGATCCCAATAGCCAGACCGTGAATCAGAGAAAAACCGGAAGCGGCCTCGACCGCATGGCCGATGGTGTGACCAAAGTTAAGGATTCGACGCAGGCCTCCTTCCCGTTCATCCTGCTCAACCACCTGGGCCTTGATTTCGCAACAACGGGCAATCAAAGGAATAACTGCATCCTCCCTGAGAGCTAGAATATTTCCCCGCTGCCGGTCAAGAAAATTAAAGAAATCGGCGTCCCAGATCACGCCATATTTAATGACCTCGGCAAGACCGCCAAGGATTTCTTTTTCAGGTAACGTCTTCAACACATCGGGATCGATATACACGGCCTGTGGTTGATAAAAGGTGCCGACCAGATTTTTACCCTCAGGAATGTCAACTCCGGTCTTACCACCAACCGAACTGTCCACCTGAGAAAGGAGGGTGGTCGGGATCTGGACAAAAGGAATGCCTCGCATATAAATGGAAGCAAGGAAACCTGCCATATCACCGCTCACTCCACCTCCCAGGGCGATCAATCCATCTCCACGATCAAATCCGCGCCCGGCCAGCTCACTGGCAAGAGTTGCTATGGTCTGCAGGTTCTTGCTGGCCTCGCCCCGGGGAAAGGTGACAAGCTCGGCTCCAACGCCGGCATCGGCCAGGGATTGCAGCAATGTGTCCCCGTAGAGGGCCGCAACATAATCATCACTGATAATTCCGAAACGTTTAGCGATTTTCCGGGCAGCTATATCCTGCCCGACCAGATGCAGTACTCCCGGCTGGATTACAATGGGATAGCTGCGTTCTCCAAGACCAACGGTTACCTGTTGTTTATTCATTAAAAAAATCCAGGGAAAAGAAGGGAAGAGCTCCAAAACAAAAAAAAGGAGATGCCCGAAGGCATCTCCTTTTAAACAGCAATGTAAAACAAAAACTTTTACATGGAATCGCCGGAAGCGGCACCCTGCATCTTGACCTCAACCTTCTCGGTCAGGCTTGCATAGTACTTCTTGAGGTGATCCAGAACCTCGTCACGACCAAAGTGATCAACGATCTCGGCACCTTCAGACAGTGCCTTACGCAGTTTGGTACCAGACAGGATAACACGGGACTCTTTGTCATGCGGACATGTACGGAGAGAAGCCATACCATCACACTTGTGGCAGTAGAAGGTCCAGTCGATCTTCATGGGCTTGCACTGCAGATCCTTGCCGGCATCACCGGTGGTGGGGATACGGTCAAAGATCTCCTGGGCCTCAAACAGACCATAGAAATCACCAACACCTGCATGGTCGCGACCGATCAGCATGTTGTTGACACCGTAGTTCTGACGGAAGGTAGCATGAAGCAGACCTTCACGGGGACCGGCATAACGCATATCCAGCGGGTAACCTGCATTGATGACGTTGTCCTTGACAAAGTAGTTGTCAATCAGGATCTCAATGGCCTTAACACGGGTATCTGCCGGGATATCACCTGGTTTCAGGTTACCGATCAGAGAATGGATCAGGACACCGTCACAGACCTCAATGGCAATCTTGGCCAGGAACTCATGGGAACGATGCATGGGGTTACGCAGCTGCAGAGCGGCAACGTTGGCCCAACCGCGCTCTTCAAACATGGCACGGGTCTCGGCCGGGGTCAGGTAAACACCCGGATACTCGTTGGGATACTCACCCTGGGACAGAACCTTAACCGGGCCGGCGATGTTAACCTCTTTCTGGTTCATGACCATGATGACACCGGGATGATCTTCAGGTGCGATTTCCCAGAACTTTCCATCTACGGACTCTTCACCTTCGCCCATGAAAACTTTTTCACATTCCCATTTCTTGTCGGCCTCGGTCATCTCGTATTTCTCGGTGACCTTCATGGTAGCCATGATCTCACCATCGGCTTCAAGGGCAATCTCGTCACCTTTATTGATGGCATCGGCATCAGCCTTGGTAATATCCAGGGTGATAGGTACAGGCCAGAAGGTCCCATCAGCCATCTGAAAGTTCTCGCAAACGCCCTTCCAGTCTGCTTTGGTCATAAAACCATCAAGCGGAGAAAAGCCACCAATCCCCATCATGATCAGGTCACCTTTGGCACGGTCACTGACCGCGATTTTTTTCAGACCAGCTGCTTTCTCTTTCTCTGCCTCAAGCTCGCTGCCGTGAAGCAGAGCACAGACAAGACCTTTACCACCATGGGGGGCTACCAATTTAGACATAAT
>DRKH01000506.1 GCA_011051825.1 Desulfobulbus sp. | reverse complement strand
GTCGAGGTGGTCATCAAGAGCCTTGACTGGGACAAGGATCGCATTTCCCTGAGTCTCAGAGAAACCACGGAAAATCCCTGGGACAAGGTGGAAGAAAACTACTCTCCCGGTTCCGTCCACCAAGGAACGGTTTCGCGCCTGACAACCTTCGGTGCCTTTGTCACTCTTGAGCCCGGGGTTGACGGCCTGCTCCACATTTCAAAACTCGGATCCGGCCGCAGAATCAATCACCCACGGGAGGTGCTGGAGAGCGGCCAGCCAATCACGGTTAAAATAGACGGGGTCGACAACGAGAAAAAACGAATCTCGCTTGTCCCCGAGGATTACAGCGGCGACGATCAAGCGGAAAAAAAGGAATATACCCCACCGGTAGAACCCCAGTCCAGGTCCATGGGTACCTTTGCTGATCTGCTGAAGGGGCAGCTGAAAAAATGACACTCAGCACAGGGGAAGCGGCTTTGTGTGAGTGACCTACTGCTGCGAGCGTACAATCTCGAACATGATGACTGCAGCGGCAACGGATACGTTGAGGGAATCAAAATCAGACTGCATGGGAATGGTGATCAGGTGATCACAGGATTTCTTGACCAGCGGCCGGATGCCCTTGCCCTCACTCCCGATAACCAGGGCGACCTTGCCTGAAAAATCGCTTTCATAAATGGACGCGGCCTCCTCGGACGGGACTGCTCCATAGCTCCAGAACCCCTGCTGCTGGAGTTCTTTTAAGGTCTCAACCAGATTGACCACCTGACAGAGTTTCAAATGGGCCAGGGCTCCGGCCGAGGTTCGGGCCACGGTCCCGGAAACCGGCGCACTCCGCTCACGGGTAAGAATCACATGGCGGAATCCGGCGGCCAGGGCCGAACGGAGTATGGAGCCAAGATTTCTCGGATCCTGAATGGAATCAAGGACAAGTAGTCTGGATGTAGTCGATGCCTCTGCCGTCAGATCGGCAAGCAGCTGCTCCAGGGAGAGAAAAACGGTTTGGGCTCTGCGGGCAACCACCCCCTGATGCCGACAACCCGGTGAGACCCCGAGCCGGTTCTGTTCGACAAAACGAAGCCGGACCCCGACGGTACGGGCCAGGTCAACTATTTCCTGGATCCGGGGACCACCTTTGCCCTTAAGGACAAGAATTTCGCTGAGACTCCGGGCAGCCAGGGCCTCGTGGACCGGATTAATGCCCCATAACAGGTCATCATCGGTCTCGGGAGGCGAAAACGGCTCTCGGTTTTTTTTATTCTTTTTTTTTTGCGCCATTTGTTCAGGAAAGCTAAGACGGGCAGTGCCCGCAACCCAAAGAGTACATTTTTTCTTATTTTTATCCGAAAATAGCCCGCGAAGCATTGTTTATTCAGGCTATTTTCATCGTTCGTTGTGGCTGTGACCTGAGAATTTGGTCCAGCCATGCTGGTTTATCTGATTACGTACAACGCTCAGCTGTTCCCAAATCAGGGATAACATCGCTTGTTCAGTCGGCCTGTAGGACCTAGGAATTCATCATAAATTCGTTAGGTTCGCAACGCCCTTTGATATTCAGCGATGGTATCCCTTGCATCAGGCTGAGGATTGTGGATAATCGGTCATTTTTATGACAGAGTCTCAGGTGTAAGGCACTGGTAGAAGCTACTCTAAATCGACGGACTCCCCGGTCAAAGTTCGCCTTCGCCGCAGACGTTCGGCTATAAGAATGGAACGCAGGCTTTCCACGGCCTCACCCAGGACATCGTTGACAATAAGATAATCGTAGTCGGCTGCCGCCTGCATCTCCTTCCCGGCATTATTCAGGCGCAGGGCAATGGTTTTTTCATCTTCACTTCCCCGTCCGCGCAGCCGGCGGCCAAGCTCGTCCAGCGAGGGCGGAGCGATAAAAACGGTCACCGGATCCGCAGCCCGCCGGACCTGTTCCGCGCCCTGGACATCAATATCAAGAAGGACGTCAAGCCCGGCTGCCCGTTGTTCTTCCACCCCTTGACGGCCGGTTCCGTATAAATTCCCATGGACCTCGGCCCACTCGATAAACCCGGATGGCTGTTGGTCGCAAATGGCTTTAAATTCGTCACGATCAACAAAATAATAATCCTGCCCGTCCTTTTCCCCGGCTCGCGGGGAACGGGTGGTGTGGGATACCGAAAAGACCAGTCCTGGCAGATTGGCCATCACCTGTTTTACAATGGTGGTCTTGCCGCAACCAGAGGGTGCGGACAGGACAACCAGCATTCCGTCATACGTTCTCATGGGCACCCCGTCCTGCCGCAACCACTCCTGTCCGCACAACCGGCATGCCAGAGCGGACGTGCAGCATATGGTTTATGAAAACAGCAGGTGACCATTCCCGTGCGGGGGGCGACTCCATCAACCATGGCCCTTCTCTCCATTTTTCAGGATCAGGCTTGCCGGATTGCGCTGCTCTTCTTCAAGCTGGGCCAGACGCTGGGAAATAGTTTCGGGCTGAACTGAAGAGAGAATCAGGTGTCCTGAATCAAGGATCAGAATGGCCCGCGTCCTCCTGCCCTCGGTCACGTCGATCAGCTTCTTTTCCCGGCGTGCATCGTCTTTGAGTTTTCGAATCGGCGAGGAACCGGGGTTC
>DRKH01000505.1 GCA_011051825.1 Desulfobulbus sp. | reverse complement strand
TCCTCCATGGGCGTGATTTTACGCTCACCGATGTGTTCCGGCAGATAGGAAAGCGAGGGTACCCGGCCCACTGAATCGGAACGGATATCACGGGCAATATCGACAATATCAGCGGCCACCGCACTGCCGGTCGGCATTTTTCCGGCCCCCAGGCCATAGAGCAGGACATTACCGACCATATCACCGGTAAAATGAATGGCATTAAAGGCGCCATCTATCTTGGCCAGCAGATGGCTGTCCGGAACCATGGTCGGATGGACCCTTGCCTCTACATGGTCGCCATGGTTGCGGCTGATGGCCAGCAGCTTGATCCGGCAGCCGAACTCCCGGGCAAACTCGATATCCACCGGTTTGATCAGTGAAATACCTTCAGTGGCGATATCGTTATGGGTAATACTCATCCCATAGGCCATGGTCATGAGAATGGCCAGTTTGTGGGCCGTATCAATACCCTCAACGTCATAGGTGGGATCGGCCTCGGCAAAACCAAGCTCCTGGGCATCCTTGAGCACCTCTTTAAAGGGAATGCCCTCATCGGTCATCCGGGTGAGGATGTAGTTGGCCGTACCGTTCATGATCCCCATGATGGAGAGAATCTTATTGGCAACCAGTCCCTCTTTAAGCGACTTGATCACCGGGATACCGCCGCCGACACTGGCCTCAAAGCCGACCTCGACGCCATGCTCGGCTGCAGCGGAAAAGATATCCCGTCCCTCCTGGGAAAGCAGGGCCTTATTGGCGGTCACCACGTGTTTACCGGTCTTGATCGCATTCATGACAAAGGTCTTGGCCGGTTCAATACCGCCGATTAACTCCACCACGATATCGATGTCCGGATTATTTATAAGCTCCGCAGCATCTCCGGTCAGGCGAACGCCTTTAAACTGCGGCGGCAGCTCGGAAATAGTAATATCAGCCACCATGGCCAGCCGGACTGCTATTCCGCTCCGTTTTTCAAGCCGTTCCTGCTGCGCCAGCAGCACCTCGGCAAGACCACTGCCCACTGTTCCAAATCCAATAAGTCCAACCTGTATATCTTTCATGAGTTTTTTTTATTTAAGCTTTTCTTTTTCTGGGAGTTCCCTCTGTATTTGCCGCCAATTTGTACCCTCTTTCAATCTCATTGTCAAAAACAATACACCGCAACGTCCCCGGGAGCCGAGCAAAAGAAGACCTCTATATTTTCATAGCCAAACAGGAAAAGGTGCGTTATAGTAGGCTGTTGAATGAGAGGCCATTCATTTGCCCCTCACCTTGTACCATAAGTCAACAGGTTACACTGCTTCCGGGCCCAAGCCGGGGCAGTGACTATCTTATCTACTTTAACGCACGGGAGACTGTTTATGAACATTCTGGCTTTTGGACCCAACGGCAGTGGTAAAGGCACTCAGGGTGCCATTGTTAAAGAAAAATTCGGCCTGGACCATATTGAATCCGGTGCCATTTTCCGTGAACATATCAAAGGCGGAACCGAACTCGGGAAAAAAGCCAAGGAGTATATTGATCGTGGCGATCTGGTTCCCGATGACATTACCATTCCCATGGTCCTTGAAACTCTGGCCAAATCCAAAGAAAAAGGCTGGCTGCTCGACGGTTTTCCCCGTTCTCTGGCCCAGGCGGAAGCCCTGGACAAGGCGTTGAAAGAATCCGGCATGGCGCTTGACTATGTTATTGAAATCGTCCTTGATCGTGATATCGCCAAAGAGCGGATCATGGGCCGCAGATTGTGCGCCAATGACAACAACCATCCAAACCATATCGCCTTTGAGGCCATCAAGCCGGTTGAAAAAGACGGGAAACTGGTCTGTCGGGTCTGCGGCGGCGAGCTTTCAGCCCGGGCCGACGATCAGGATGAAGAGGCCATCAACAAACGCCATAATATCTATTATGACGACAAGACAGGAACAATGGCAGCGGTGAACTACTTTAAAAATAACAGCAGCGCCAAGGTAATCTCCGTGGACGGTTCCAAGGGCATCAAGGAAATCTCCGAGGAGATCCTCAGCCAGTTGAGCTGATCGTTTTCACCTCAGTATCGGCCGGACAAAGCGTTTCCCTGCCTGGCCGGGGAAACGCTTTTTTATTTGACAGCACCTGTTTTTTCATTCATTGTAGAAGATATGAAAACACTTATTTCTACAAACCTGATTCAATCCATCATGGCAAAAGAGGCCTTTGCCAAGGAAGCCGCCGATGACATCGTCACCGTGGCCGGCTGGATTGTCGAGACCTTTGAAGACGGCGGCAAGCTTCTCATCTTCGGTAACGGCGGCAGCGCTGCCGACGCCCAGCACATGGCCGCGGAATTCGTCAACCGCTTTCTGATCAATCGGCGCCCTCTGCCTGCGCTGGCGCTGACAACCGACACCTCGGTTCTCACCTCCATCGGCAACGATTTTTCCTTTGACCAGATTTTTGCCAAACAGGTCCAGGCCCTGGCCAAACCCGAGGATCTTGCTCTGGGCATCTCCACCTCGGGAACCTCGGCCAACGTGGTCAAGGCCATGGAAACGGCCCGGGATATCGGCCTGCGAACGGTTGCCCTGACCGGAGGTACAAAAAATCCGGGCGGCGACCTGAGTCTGGTCAGCGACAGGGTGCTCAACGTACCGTCGGACTCCACCCCGCACATCCAGGAAGTACACCTCTGGGTGGAACATCTGCTCTGCGAGATGGTCGAAACAAAGATGTTCGCCGCAGGCTGAATTCCCTGTAACGTTCCCTTTGCCTTCTCCCCTTTTTTCAGCCCCTGATCATGCCACAGCAAACCATACAGCCACTTGATTTTACCGACCTGAAGACCTATTCCGTCCATGGTCGCCACTCCAAGGTCAGCATTGACGATTTTGCCCGTCCGCTGTCACCGGACATGCGGGTCAGCCAGCTTCTTGCCGCCCTGCCGGCCCAGTTTGCCGGAGTTGAATTCCCCGAACTCATTCAATGCGTCGCCCGATCGATCGAGACCGAAAAACCGGTTATGCTGGGTATGGGCGCCCACGTTATCAAGGTCGGCCTCAACCCCATCCTCATCGACCTGATGAAGCGGGGCATCCTGAGCTCCATTGCCTTAAACGGGGCCGGAATTATCCATGATACCGAAATCGCCATGGTCGGCCGCACCTCGGAAGAGGTCGCCGATGTCCTTGGAGCCGGGGCATTCGGAGCGGCCAGAGAAACCGGAGAAGTGCTCAACGCCGCCATCAACGAAGGGGCCAGACAGAATATCGGCATGGGTCAGGCCGTAGGCCGGGCCCTGCTTGAACATGATTTTCCCCATAACGACCAGAGCCTGCTGGCCCAGGCCTGCAAACTCGGGATCCCGGTGACTGTCCATGTGGCCGTAGGCACCGATATCATCCACATCCACCCCGGTGCCGACGGTGCCGCCATCGGCCAGACCAGCTATTTTGATTTTCGGGTGTTCTGCCGTCTGGTCAGCAATCTTGAAGGCGGGAGCTATCTCAATGTCGGCTCCGCCGTTATCCTGCCGGAAATTTTCCTCAAGGCCCTGACCGTGGTCCGGAACCTCGGCTATGAAGTCAAAAAATTCACCACCGCCAACTTCGATTTTATCCGTCATTACCGGCCGACCACCAATGTCGTCCATCGGCCCACCATGGAAGGCGGTCGCGGTTTCAACTTTACCGGTCATCATGAACTGATGATCCCGCTGTTTGCCGCCGCCCTACTGGACGAACTGGAAAATAAATGGTAAGAAACCGCAAGCTGAGTCGGTAACTTCTCGCTACACTCCTACAAAACAACGCGGACGGCTGCCGGTAATATGCACGGTGTTTCCCGGGATAGATGAGTCTGTCGGATGCAATGCCAGGGGCATAACATCCCGGTGAACGGTTACATTAAATCAACGTAACTATTCAGGTAGGGGCAGAGAACTAGCCCTACCACCACCTGTAACTGTTCAGGAGTGCTCCATATCTGTGCAGTCAGGCCTGACCGTGCAGAGAGGTAGATAAGCGCAGACTTCGAGCGTAGACTCCGTGGGGTGCTCCTGAACAGTTACAAATCAACGGACTCATAGATGGACAACTATTTTCAACGCCTGAATACGACTTTCAGACCTGCCTGAAACCTCCACATCTATGTGAAAATACAGGGCAGCGTTATCTTATGGAACACTCATGACAACACGGAACAACAAACACGTCGGCAAGGTCTACCTGGTCGGTGCCGGTCCCGGTGACCCGGGCCTGATTACCCTGCGGGGAAAATACCTTCTGGAACGGGCCGAGGTCATTGTCTACGACTATCTGGCCAACCCGAAACTGCTCACCCATGTGCCGGACACGGCCGAGCGGGTGTATGCCGGAAAAAAGGGCGGCGGCCTGCACGCCTTTACCCAGGAAGGCATCAATCAGCTGCTGGTGGACTATGCCCTGGCCGGCAAACGGGTGGTCCGCCTCAAAGGTGGCGATCCCTTTATATTCGGCCGTGGGGCGGAAGAGATCGAAGAGCTGGTTGCGGCAGGAATTGACTTTGAGGTCGTACCCGGAGTTACATCGGCCACAGCTGCTGCAACCTATGCCGGCATTCCGATTACCCACAGGAAATACACCGCCTCGGTGGCCTTTGTCACCGGCCATGAGGATCCGACCAAAAAAGAATCCAACATTGCCTGGGACAAACTGGCCACCGGCGCCGGCACCCTTGTTATCTACATGGGCATCAAAAATCTCCCGATCATCACCAAAAAGCTGATCGACAACGGACGACCACCCGAAACCCCGGTCGCTGTTGTCCGCTGGGCCTCGACCCCGGAACAGCACTCTGTCGAGGGAACCCTTGCCACCATCACCGAGGTCGTCAAAGATGCAGGCATCAAGCCTCCGGCCCTGGTTATTGTCGGGGAGGTGGTCAAACTGCGCAAAAAAATCGACTGGTTCGAACGGCGCCCGCTGTTCGGCAAACAGATGGTGGTCACCCGGACCAGAGAACAGGCCAGTGAACTGGTAGCCCGGTTGGAAGAACACGGGGCCGACTGCCTGGAATACCCTACCCTGCACATGGAACCGGTCGACGATTATACCCTTCTTGATCAGGCCCTCCAGGAAATCGGCGACTATCAGTGGCTGTTGTTTACCAGTCTCAACTCCATCACCTGGTTTTTCAAACACCTGTGGGAAAAGGGCATGGACGCCAGAAGCCTGGCCGGCCCCAGGATTGCGGTGGTCGGCAGCGCCACCGCCGACAAACTGCTCCAATACGGACTCAAGGCCGACCTGATACCGAAGAAGTTCACCGGCGAGGGACTGGCCGAGGCCCTGATTGAAACCAACGTTGCGGGTGAACGGATTCTGCTTCCCCGGGCACTGAAGGCCCGCGAGATCCTGCCGAAAATGCTGGATCAGGCCGGTGCAGCAGTGACCATTGCCCCGGTCTATCAGAATGTACCGCCCCAGGGCAGGAAAGATGAACTCCGGGAACGCCTGGAGAACGGGACCATTGAGCTGGTGACCTTTACCAGTTCCTCCACGGTCGACAACTTTCTCACCATGGTTGATGCATCCTCCGACGAGGAACTGCACCGGCTCATGGATCCGGTCACCATTGCCGTCATTGGCCCGATCACCGCAGATACGGTGCGAAAGCATGGGCTGAAGGTTGATATTCAGCCCCAACAGTACACCATAGCCGACATGGTGGCCGCCATTGTTGCCTCTTATCAGCGGAACGACAACTGACCGGATTCCGGTCCCCTTTTCCTGCTATCGACTTGACCTGACGGGCGGTTCAACAGGCCGCCCGAAATCCACTCCTGAAGAGGACTCCGAGCCTGCGGAGGAGCCTGCGTTGCTGTGCACGACCTGCAGCTCGCCGATTACGACCGAAAAAGAGGCCATCTCCGTCAATGGTCT